>DATLFR010000126.1 GCA_035540895.1 Actinomycetota bacterium
TCCTCCCGGAGCGGACGGTGTCCCCCTCCCACCAGGGACCGCGCTCCCGCCACCGGCGCAGGACCCGCACCACCTCGTAGGACCGTCCCCGCCACCGGAACGTCTCCGGGTAGACGAGCGTGGCCACGTCGATCGCGTCTCCGTACCTGTGCGTCATAGGGAACAGATGTTCGCACAGGGCCAGGACGGTGTCCAGGCCTGGCCTCAAGTTGAGATAGAGGGTTTCGGAGGAAGGTCCGAACGACGAAGGTGCGCTATCGCGCCCGATCGAGGGTTGGACAGACCGGTCCTGAGCCTCGAGCGTTCGCAGACAACGGGAGCCACGGCGCACCTCACCGAAGGGAGCGGGTCGCGTGACCGCCCGACGTCCCCGCGAGCGCGTCCCATCCTGAGGCGTTTACCAGCGCGTTGCGATGGCCCCTCCCTCTGACCACTGGCTGGGCGTCAGCGACAGGCTGAAGCGTGCGCGACGTCCACGATCCCTGGCGCCCCGACACCTAGCGCGCGTCCTCCTACCCTGCCCGACACTGGAACGGACACCGAGGCTGAGCGACTCCCGTCGCACGCCGCTCGTCGCCTCCGAGAGGATCGACAGCGTCGGACCGGCCGCCGTATCCAGGGTCGTCGTCCGGCTCCCGGCCTGACGAGGGTCCCGTGGCGCGTAGCCGCCATCGGGCGTGGCGCTCCCACGGGACCCCCCTCCGTCACGGATGCCCGGACCATCGTCGAGCGCTCCTGACGACCTCCGACCAGGACCTGTCCCTCGGCCGGGCTGAGCCCGTCTCCCGTTCCGACGGGCCGTCGATGAGCAGGAGGTCGCACGACCCTTCGGCGCTCAGATCGAAAGCGTTGCCGCATCCGCGCGAACCCGGGTTGAGCGCCGCATGGCTGCACCGACCGCGGGTCTCCCACGTGTGTGGGCCCGCCCGACGACGCGCGATCTCGGGCCGGCTCAGGAAGCGTGACCGCAGGTAGAGCACCGAGGCGTGCCCGTCCTGCTCGATGAACGACGTGCGATCCCACCACCGATCCGGGGAGCTCGAGAGATGCGTGGACGGCCCGTCGAGCGGGCGGGATCGCAATGGCGCCCGTGGGGTAGAGCGCCCGAAGGAGACGCGCACCCATCCCGGTCGCGGTCGTCCGCCGGGCCCACCGTCAGCGGGGAGCCGGCTCCGATGGCGAGCCTCGCGACATACGGACCCCGTCCACGACCCCCGATGTTCATGGACGCTCGGGCCCGCGAGCGACGTCCTGCGAACGGGTCGGGCGCGGACGTGAACGACGATCTGCCGCGAGAGACACGAGCGCTCCACCGCACAACGGCGTCGCCGCCGCCGGCCGCGACGCGAGCCGTTCCGGCGATCGGACGGGGGGCCGGGCCCACAGGGTCGTCGCATCCGGAAGGACTCGAGGAACACAACTCAACCGGGGGGACGCCCGAGTGGCGGATGTCCTCACCTCGACCTTCCGTGCCACCAGGAAAGGTCGACCTGTCGGCATGAGGGGTGTCCCGTGTGGGCCCCAGGACGATCCCGGTGCGAACCGGACCCCGGAGCCGTGGGCTCCCGGCACCCGGACATCTGGAGGATGACCAAGGGTGCTGAGGTGGACGCGCCGCAACTCCTCAGAGGAACGTGCACGCGCAGACTGGACACGAGGAGAGCGCCTCCATACGACCTCTGACAGCCCAGATGACGTCGCCCGAGCCGTCGGCGCTGGGGGGCGGTGACCTCTACCTGTGCTCGAGGGTTGCTACCGCGGGGGCTCGGGGAGCTGCGCGAGCTGCACCCAGTAGTCGGCCAAGCCCCGGATGCCCTCCCTCATCCCGGCCATCCCGGCGGGCTTCGAGACGAACGAGTTCCCACCGAGCCGGTAGGTGGTCTCCACGTCCTCCTGGTTCTCAGACGACGTGAGGACCACCACCGGGATGGACCTGAGCTCAGGGTCGCTCTTCAGTTGCATGAGCACCTCGAACCCGCCGATACGCGGCATCTTGATGTCGAGCAGGATCAGGTGGGGACGCTCGCGGTCCGCGAAGCGACCCCGACGATGGATGTAGTCGAGCGCCTCCTCCCCGTCCTTCACGGCGTCGACCTCGAGATGCACGCCCTCCACGTCGTTCAGCGCGCGCACGGTCAGGAACAGATGGTCCTCGTTGTCCTCCGCCACGAGGATGCGTATCGCTTCGTTCAACATCGGCGACGTCATACGGCTGCTCCTGTTCTCACGATGTCGGCCGGGAGGGTGACGACCACGTGGGTGCCCCTCTCCGGGAAACCGAGCTCGATGGACCCCCCCACCTGTTCGACGATCTTCTTGCAGACGGCGAGCCCGATGCCCGTCCCCGAGGATGCGTCGCTCGTCGTCCCCTCGAGGCGCTCGAACACGCCGAACACCTTCTCGTGGTACGCGGGTGGGATCCCTTGGCCGTCGTCCGCCACGACGACCGCGAACCGCTCCTCCGCGATCTCATGCCAGACCCTCACCGACACGTCGGGGCGGCCCGCGTGGATGACGGCGTTGCCTATCAGGTTGGTGAACAGCTGACGAGCGCGCAGAGGGTTCATCCTCAGCGCAGGGAGATCGCCGGCCTCGAAGCGCGCTTCGCGGTGAGCCGGCCGCAGCTCGTCGAACACCTCGGAGACCAGTTGGCCGAGGTCGACCTCCTCTACGTCGGTCTGCACCCGCCCGATCCTCGACAGCTCGAGCAGGTCGAGGATGAGCCGGTTCATGTAGACCGCGCTGGCCGCGATGCGGTCGAGGTAGTGGGTCCCCCGCTCCCCGAGCGCCTCGCGGTGCTCCATCCGCAGCAGGTCGAGGTAGCCGAGGACGGATATGAGCGGGCTCTTCAGGTCGTGGGACACGCTGTAGACGAAGTTCTCCAGCTCGGCGCTCGCCTGCTGGACCTCCTCGCGCGCCCTTCGCTCGGCCACGAAGAGCTGCGCCCTCTCGAGCGCGACATCGGAGAAGGCGCCGATGCCCTGCACGAGCTCGAGCTCCTCCTGCCCGAAGAAGGGGGTGTAGGGGCTGGCCTGGATCGCGAGTACGCCGGAGCGCATCGCGAGGGAGAGGACGCCCGAATCTCCCTCGACGAGCGCGCCGGGCTCGCTCGACCTGCGTACCGCGGCCAGCAGGGCGTGTCCCTCCTCCCGGCTCAACCCGATGACGGCTAGCGGTTCGTGGTCGTGATCGCCCAGGACCGCCCCCCGGGCCCCGACTATCCCGACGACGTGGGGTAGGAGCGCCTCGGCGACCTCCTCGGCGGTCGTTACCCCCATGAGCTCGAGCGTCGCGCTCCGGAAGCGCGCTTCCTCCGGACGCCGCCACATCGAACGCAGGACGCGCGGCATCGCGAACCCGAGGTAGAAGACGACGGCCGACGCGACGGACGCCGCCTGTATGAGCAGCCTGAGCGGGGTGGGGTCGAGCGACGGAGAGGCGGCGCCAGATATCAGCAGGACGAGGGAGACGAGGATGGCCCCGAAGGCGAGCAGGCGCATGCGTCTGCGGGCGACCGTGGGCTGCCCGCGGCCTGCCCTGATGAGCCTCACGGCCGAGAGGACGCTCACGGTGACCCAGAAGGTGAGGAACGCCGAGACGAATGCCACGTACCACGACGGCCGTTCCTCTCCCTGGGCCGGGATCCAAGGCAGCAGGAAGGTCCAGGTCGCGAGCCCCCCGGCGAGCGCCAGGACGAGCCTCTCCCAGACGCGCGAGAAGGATCCGAAGGCGGACGTGAAGCGGTAGAGGAGGTAGGGGAAGAGCGTGAGCACGGCGATCTGCAGCTTCCGCAGGAACTGCTCAGGCCCGGACGTGCTCCCCTGGGGCAGGATCCAGGACACGGAGACCACGAACGCAAGTGACGCGAAGGAGGCGGCGATCCAGGCCGCCTGCTCCGAGCGGCGCCGCACCCACTGCACGAACGCGAGCAGCGCGAGGGTCACGTACGCGACGTTGGTCAGGACCCTCAGCGCCTCGGAGGCGGTTCGCATCTCCTGATTGTGCGCGTGGTCCGGGGTCGGCGTCGACGATCGACGCGATACCTTCGTTCGCCATGAGGTTCGGCATGAACGTCCCCCCGGGCTCCCACCCGCGCGCCCTCGTGGAGGCGGCCCGGTCGCGGGGGTGCGAGACGGTCCAGATCTTCTCGTCGAACCCGCGCGCCTGGGCCCTGCCCCGGACCGGGCCCGACCGCGACGCCCAGGTGCGAGAGCTGCTCGAGGAGGCCGACATCCATCCCCTCCTGCTGCACACCCCTTACCTGGTGAACATCGGCGCCCCCGACCCGGACACCTATGCGAGGTCGGTCGCGACGATCGTGCACGCCGCCGATCGGGCCCGCCGCCTCGATGCGTACGTGGTCGTCCACGCAGGCCGGACCGTGGGCACCGACCGGACCCCCGCCCTGCGCCGGGCCGCGGCAGCCGTGTTGACCGCCTTGAAGCTGTGTCCGGACACGAAGATCCTCGTCGAACCCACTTCCGGGGGCCGGGGGTCCGTGGCCTCCACGATCGCCGAGACCGCCGAGCTCCTCGCCTGCGTCGACGACGACCGGGTCGGGCTATGCCTGGACACCTGCCACCTGCACGTAGCCGGGCACGACCTGTCCCGGCCGCGGTCCGTGCGTGCCACGTTGGACGAGGCGCACGCCGCGTTCGGTCTGAGCCGCGTCGTGGCGATCCACGCCAACGACGCGAAGGACCCGGCGGGAAGCTGCCGCGACCGCCACGAGTCGCTGGGTAGAGGGACGATCGGCGCGGCCGGTTTCAGAGCCTTCCTGTCGGACCCGAGGCTCGGACACGCCGCGGTCGTGTGCGAGACCCCGGGCGACATCGAGGAGGACCGAGCGAACGTCGAACGCGCCCGGACCTACGCTCGAGGCACCCGGCGTGTTGACGCCCCGATCGCTTGAACGTACTGTTGCCGCACGATGACGCAGCACCGCTGGTTCTTCGGCTCCTATGCCCCCCGCGGGGGCCCGGCCGACGTGCCAGCGGCGTGAACGGATAGACACGCAGAGCACGAACCCCGGGCCCACGGCCCGGGGTCTTTCGTTTGTCAGGGGCGAGCGATGGGTGGAAGAGGTGACATAGAGATGGTCGTGGTGATGGACGTGAAGGCCGCCGAGGCCGATATCGAGCGGGTCGTCCGCGAGGTCGAGGCGGTCGGGGGGCAGGCTTTCGTGTCGCACGGCAAGATGCGCACGGTTATAGGGCTGGTCGGCGACACCGCCCGTTTCATGGAGCTGCCGCTCGCCACCCTCCCCCACGTCGACCAGGTGATCCGGGTCGGGCGGCCCTACAAGCTGGTCGCACGTGAGCTGCACACGGACGCGACGGTCGTCACCGTCCGGGGGGTCCCGATAGGCGAAGGGACGTTCACGATCATCGCGGGTCCGTGCGCCATCGAGACGGAGGAGCAGTCGATGGAGGCGGCCCGCATGGCCAAGGCCATGGGTGCGCAGGTCCTGCGTGGGGACGCCTACAAGCACCGCACCTCGCCGTACTCGTTCCAGGGGCTCGCCAAGCGCGGGCTCGAGATCCTGAAGGCCATGGCGGACGAGCTCGGGATGCCCAGCGTCACCGAGGTCCTCGAACCGGCGGACGTGGAGCTCGTCGCCGAGCACACCGACATCCTGCGGGTGGGGACGCGCAACATGATGAACTTCCCGCTCCTTCGGGAGTGTGGACGGTCCGGTCGTGCGGTGATGATCAAGCGAGGCATGGCGGCCACCATCGAGGAGTGGCTCATGGCCGCCGAGTACGTCGCCCGGGAGGGGAACTCCGACATCATCCTGTGCGAGCGCGGCATCCGGACGTACGAGTCCAGCTACCGCAACACGCTGGACGTGTCCGCCGTCCCGACCGTCAAGGCGCTGACCCACCTCCCGGTGATCGTCGACCCGTCCCACTCCGGTGGTCGTCGGGAGCTCGTGATCCCGCTCGCGCGCGCCGGGGTCGCGGCGGGAGCGGACGCGGTGATGATCGACGTCCACCCCAACCCGCGGGCGGCCCTCTGCGACGGCCCGCAGGCTCTCACCTCGGAGGACCTCGAGGGGCTCGGCGCTCAGCTGAACGCGATCGCGGCCGCCGTGGGGAAGCGGCCGGCGTCGGCGGCCACCGCCTGACCGGTCAGACCCAGCGCAGGGCCCACCCGTCCCCGGCGCGGACCGCGACCGCGTTGCCGACCACCGGGAGCAGACCGCGCGAGGTCCTCTCCCACCGGGCGGCCACGACTCCGACCCGGTCCGACCCGCGGCCGACGGCGTCGAGGACCAGGCAGCCGTCGACGACGGCCAACCTCCTCGCCCACACGCGCACCGGCCAGTCGAACCCGAGTCGGACGACCACCCCCGCCCCCGCCGAGACCGGCCAGCCCTCGCACGACGGGTCCTCGCCGGGCTCGACCACCCAGCTGGAGATCTTCGTCCGGGGGCCGAGCCGACGACCGAAGGCCTCGAGGCACCCATGCACGCACGGCTGGACCAGCGATGCCACCACCGCCTCCACGCGTGGACGCGCGAAGTCGCGGAAATCGTCGTCGCCGACCCATCGGTCCTCGGCCGCGGCGAGGACCTCGACGCAGAGCATGTCCTTCAACGCTGCGGGGAGGCTGCGAAGGAGCCACCATTCCAGTTCGAGCTCCAGGGCCTCGCGCAGGTAACCGAGCATCCTCTCGCGGGCCTGCGCCGGCATCTGCTGCTCGTATCGGCGGAGCTTCTCCTCCATGTCCCTGCGCGTCATGGGGTCGAGGCTCCTGCGCGCCCATCCAGCCAGCTCGTCCAGGACCCGTTCCAGACCGAGCGCGGTCCAGGGCCACGCCCGCGCGACCTCGCCGCAGTAGGACGGGAGCGCGCCCAGGGAGCCGAGCGTCGCCTCGGCCTCCATGTCGTGATCCTCCACGCGGATCGCGCCCTGCACCCAGGTGAGCCGGTGCGTGCGGTCCCCGCACGACACCTCCGCGGTCCGGGGCGGGAGGTCGGGTAGATCCTCGATGAGGGCGCTCAACCCGTCTCCGCCCAGCGGCCGTCCGACCGCGATACCGCGAACCTCAGCGGGACCGCGACGACCCGCCCGCGATCGCGCGTCCAGCTGTAGCCGTCCACGAGCACCTCGCTCGCGTCGGCCGAGGCCGAGACCACGTCGGCGACGAACACGCCGTCCACGCAGCCGAGCTCCCACGCGCCCACCCGGGCGAGCCAGGCGAGCGGCACGCAGACGGTGACCGTCTCGTCGGCCACCTCGACGCGGGGGCGGTCGGACGGCCCCACGAAGCGGACGGCGATCGACATCCGGGAGCCGAGTCCCCGGCCCGCGTGGTCGAGGCTCGTCCGGACCGCCTCGCTCACCGCCTGGCGCACCATCGCCTCGGCCGTCTCCTCGCCGCCGCCGAGACGCTGCGCGGCCCACAGCGTGTCTCCGTGCCTGTCGATCACCTCCAACGCCAGCATCCGGCGCATGACGGCGGGCAGGTCGGACAGCACACGCAGGTGGGCGGCCTGCGACCGCTCTGCCTTCACGGAGGAGACGAACCGGGGGCCGAGCGAGAGCTTGAACGTCTCGAGCGAACGCTGCAGCAGCGCCTCCGCGGTCGGACCCCAACCGGGCGAGCCGACCTCGATCAGGTCCCAGACGGTCAGCCCCGAGGCGAGCGAGGCTCCCCCGTCGGAGATCGCGTCCATCGCCCATCCCCACGCGTCGGCCAGCAAGAGACATCGCGGACGCTCGGCTCCCAGGCCGGCCAGGGCGCGTTCCGCCTCGACGTCGTGGTCGTGCAGGGTCAGTCGCCCCCCTTCCCACGTCGCCACGTGAAGGACCCCTCCGCACGCGAAGCGCAGCACGAGCGCGGGGACCCCCGCGTGCCACGGGGGCCGCGGGTTCACGCCTCCTCCCATCTGAGCCTCCACCCCCGACTCCCGCGCTCGAGCCTGGCCGCCACCGTCATCGGCTCGAGCCCATCGGGGCCCGGCTCCCACCGGACGGCCACCGCCTCCTCCGCTCGGCCATCGCGGGCCGGTCGGGCGTCGAGCACGACGTGGTCGTCGACGATGGCCAGGCCTCGGTCCCCCACACGGGCCGGCCAGGACCGGTATACGAAGGGACAGAGCACCGCCACGTCGCCGGTGGCCAGGCCGGTCGCCTCGATCGCGCCGATGGAGACGATCGCGCTCGCCGCCGCCGTGTGGCGGCGCCCCAGCTGGGCGCGCAGGGCCTCGGACAGCGCGTCGTCGATGCGCGCCCGCAGCCCGGGATCCCATCGGTCGACGACCACCCGCGCGCCGGCCATCCCCTGGGAGAGCGTGAGCGCGAGCAGGGCGCGCAGGGGGCCGGGCAGGGCATCCATCATCACCCGGCGGTCGATGCGCGACCTCAGATCCGCCTCCACGGACGGACCCGAGCGTCCCGAACGCGCCATGCGCGCGGACACGGCGTAGGAGACCCCGCCCGGAACGACCTGCGTCCAGATCGCTGGGGCGAGGGAGGGCCGGAGCCCCGCCACCTCCGCATCGGACCAGCTCCCGCCCCAGCCGGCCGCGATCCGCATGCAGACGGGAGGCTCCCCTCCCACCGCCTGCAGGATCCGTTCGGCCTCCCCGTCGGGGTGGTCGGCCGCGAGGACCGTCCCGTCCTGCCACACCATCCGGTGCCGCTCCCCTGAGCAGGGAACGGTCACGACGATGTCAGGCCACATCCTCGATCCGGACGACCTTGGCCCATGGCGGGGTCTCGTAGGACGAGAGCCCCCGGCCCGCGCGTATCAGACCCACGACGACCTTCGTCCCTCTCGGGCCGTGCTGGGGCCACGGGGTGTAGCCGTCCGTGAGCACGACCACGATCTGCGGCTGCGGACGGAGAGCCACGGCGGCGTCGATGCCGCGCCCCATATCCGTCCCGCCGCCGCCGGCCAGCTGCACCTGCCGGGCGGAGGAGATCCTCTGTACCCGGTGCACGTCGGCGTCGCAGGACATCACCCGCAGCCGGTTGGCGCCGATGCCGACGCGCCGCAGGAGCCCTTCGACCTCCGCGAGCGCCCGGGCGAGCTGCCCCTCCGACATCGACCCGGACGTGTCCACGACGACGGCCACCTCGGGGACGGGCTTGCGCATGGACGGCAGCAGGACGTCGCTCATGACGCTCTGGCGCCTGGACGGCCGGGCGTAGGAGTAGTCCACGCACCCGGACACGCTGGCCACTCCCCGGCGCAGCTCGGTGGCCAGCACCTTGCGCCAGTCGACCTGCGGGCGCATCAGCTCCCGGGCCCACCGCAGCAGCCCGACGGGCACCGTGCCCGGCTGCAGCCCCTCCTGCCGCATGCAGTCGCTCGCGACCTGGCAGCGGATGAGCTGGCCCGTGTTGGCGCCGATGCCCGAGCTGTCCGCGGCCAGCTCGTGCTCCCGGGGCTGGTGGTCGGCGCCCGACCCGCAGTCGCAGTGGGACAGGTCCTCACCCGAGTCGCGCTTGCGCCGGACGAGCTGGAAGTACTCCTCGGCCATCCGCCCTTCCTCGGCTCCGAACCGCTCGGGCAGGACGACCTCCCCCGGTATCTGGAGGTCGGCTCCCTTGAGGTCGTCGTTCAGCTCCGCGTCGGCGGCCAGGGCCCAGTCGTCGGCCGACGACCGGTCGACACCCATCGACGCGGCTCGCCCGGAGTGGTCGCGCAGCAGGTGCCCGACGTGGTGCACGAGCAGGGAGCCGATCTGCTCGACGGGCAGCTCGTCGACGAGCGTCGGGTCGATGTACAGCCGCCAACGCTCGTCCACGGCCACCCCTCCCAGCTGGGGGACGCCGACGATCGAGCAGGCGAACAAGCCGGTGGCCAGGTACGGGAACCGGTGGGCGGCCCACAGCCGGGACGCGGCGAGCTTGTGATGGTCGAGGGAGCTCATTCCATCAGCCCGGCATCGCGCAGCAGCGGCGCGAAGACCTTGATCTCAGGCGGGGCGACCGCGCCGTCGGGTCGGCACTGGGCGAGGATGCGTGCTGCCACGGCGGCCACGTCGGGGGTCCGCTCGGCCGCTATCGTCAGCACCTTCCACCCGGCGTACCACCGGTCCGGGGTGGAGTTGGCGGCGACAGCGGCGGCGACCGAGGAGAGCACCGCGTACACCCGGTCCCCCCGTTCCGGCGCGACGAACGACCCGGGGTCGGCCAGCACCTCCTCCGGGTCGGGGAGGTCCATCTCCTGGGTCCAGGTGAGGAACTCGATGCCGGCCCCGTCCCCGATGCAGCCGCGCACGAGGGCCGACCTCACGTCCTCGTCGGCCCCGGCCAGGTCGCACGCCGTCCAGAGCACGGCGGTCATCTCCCAGGTCCGCGGACTGGGCCATCCCCGGCCCTGTCCGGAGGCGTCCTGCGGGACGGCGAGCGTGAGCGACGGACGGACGGATGCGAACGCCGAGACCAGTCCCCGGGCGAGCGGCAGCGAGGCCTCCCAACCCGGGGGCAGGACCGGGACCGGCGCGGGCGCCCAGCCTCCGGCGATCCCCGCGGCGAAGGCCTGGGGGTCGACGGTCCAGTCGAGGTGGCAGAAGCGGTTGGCGAGAGGCGGTGAGAGGTCCCAGCCGTCGGCCGACTGCTCGGGCGGGTTCGCCGCGGCCACGATCACGACGCCTTCCGGCAGCTCGAGATCGCCGACGACCCTCTCCAGCACGACCCGCAGCAGGGCCGCCTGCACGGCCGGCGGGGCGGTAGAGATCTCGTCCAGGAAGAGGATCCCCTGCTCGGCGGAGAGGAGGTTCCGCGCCCAACGGGGCGGGGCCATCAGGACCCCCCCGTCGGCGACGACCGGCAGACCGGCGAAGTCGGACGGCTCCCGGATCGCCGCGATCACCGTCTCGCACGGGAGCCCGATGGACCGCGCCATATCCCTGATGGCCGAGGTCTTGCCGGTCCCCGGGGCCCCCCATAGCAGGACCGGGACGCGCGCGGCGACGGCTACCCCGAGCGCCTGCATGGTGGTGGACCGTCCGGACACTCGCTCACCCCCTGGACCGATCGTACCCGGGGCGTGGACCGAACGAGGGTTCGCCTTGGCCCGGTTTCGGCGCGGCGGATCGGGGTAGCGTAGGAACCCGTGCGGCCCATCCTCCCGATCGTGCTCCTGGTCATCCTCGTGTCCGGCTGCGGCCGGGGCGGCGACGGATCCGCCGACTCCGTGGTCAACGTCTCCCGCACCACCGGGGCGGACGGGGCCGCGGCGACCCCGCGACCGGTGATCCTGCAC
>DATLFR010000127.1 GCA_035540895.1 Actinomycetota bacterium
GTCTCTGTGGGCGGTGGCGCCTCGGTGGACGCGGGGGCCTCGGTCGTGGGCGGTTGGGGGGCGGCGCCCGGAGCGACCGGGACCGGAGACAGCAGGAACATCTGCATGTCGAACGTCACCTGAAGGGTGGGCGACTGACCCCGGGCGGTCTCTCCCGTGGGAGCCAACGCGAAGTTGTTCAGCCGCACGGCGCGGGGGATCTGCCGCTCCAGGCGGAGTATGAAGTCGAGCAGCTCGAAATAGGTGCCGGTCGTCGAGATGCTCACGGAGATCGCTTGAAGCTCGCCGCCGCCGGCGGGAGCCGCGGGCGGTACGGCCGCGGGATCCCCGGCACCCGCGTAGGGAGCCGGGAGGCTGGGTGTGATCGACAGGAACTCGATCCCGGCCAGGTTCGCCTGCTCCTCCACCTGCAGGATGAAGTCAGGGAGCCTTGGGTCCTCCGGGAGCGCGTCCGTGAAACGGGCCAGCTGCGCGCGCAGCATCGGCTCCTGGTCGCGCAGACGCTGGAGCTCGGCCAGTCGGATCCGCAGCTGGTCGATCTGCTGCTCGGTCGTCTGCTGCTCCGTCCGGAGCTCGGCTATCCGAGCCTGGTTCGGGCGGAACAGGAAGAAGAACCACAGCATCGTCAGCACGACGAAACCCACACCGATCAGGATCGCCCGCGTCCTCAGGGGCATCGCTCGGCCCCCTGGCATCGCTGTGAGAGGAGAGGGGCGGTGACGTAGGCGTTCGAGGCGAAGGAGACGACGTCGTTCGTGCCGATCTCGGTGCGGGTGCCGTTGGTGAGGTAGAGGAAGGCTAGGCCGTCCAGCTGCCCGACGCGGGTCAGCCAGCCCGCCAGGCCCGGGAAGTCGAACACGAAGCCGCTGAACGTGACCGTCCCGAAGGACTGCTCGCCCGTGGGAGCCTGACCGGGCGAGGACGCGAGGGACATGTTCACCAGCCAGGAGTTGTCGGGCATGATCAGCGAGAGGTCGTTGAGGTAGCGCGACCAGGCGATGTCGTTGGTCAAGGCCACCGCGAGCGTGGAGCGCCTCTGCTCGACCGTCTGCTGGAGGTCGCCGAACTGCTGGAGCGCCGCGACCTCCGTCTCCAGCTGCCCCCGCTGCGCCTGGAGCTGTTCGAGCCGCTGCTGCTCGTCGCCGATCGTCCCCCTCTGGATGAAGTAGATGACGGCCAGGAAGACGAGGATGGCGGCGCCGACACCACCGACGATCGTGAGGAGGCGGCGCTGACGCTGCCGCGCCCTGATCTCGGGGGGGAGGAGGTTGATCCTCGCCACGTCAGTCCTCCAGGGCCCCGAGGGCCAGGCCGACGGAGACGCCTAGGAATGGTTCGGCCCCCGCGATCTGGTCCGGCGACATCTGCACCTTCCCCATCCGAACCTTCGAGAAGACCCGGCCCAGCTCGGCATCGAGCCTGAGGGCGGCGCCCAGCCGCGACCGCAGCCCCCCCATGAGGCTCCCGCCTCCGGTGAGGATCACGGCCCTCAGCGGCATGGAGTCCGCCTGGGCCGTGTAGAAGTCGAGGGAGCTCCTCACCTCGACGACGAACCTCTCCACCTGGGTGCTCAGGAGTCCTATGGCCCGCTCCATGTCCGGACCCGAGCCGATCTCCGCCTCCGCGTACGCGTCATCCTCGGTCGGGGGATCGGGTTCCTCCTCGTACCGCGTGGCCGGCTCTTCGTACCGCTCGTCGAAGGCTCCTGGGGGGTCGGCGTAACCGGGCTCGTCCGCGTCGATGTCCGATGCAGGAGTTTCTTCGTCGCCGTAGCCTCCTCCGTCCGGAGGCGGCTCCTCCTCTTGGTCGCGCGTCTCCCCCATCCGCGCGGCCATCGCCGCGGAGGCCCGGTGCTTCAGCGACTCCGCCTCCTCCCAGTCGAGCTGCATGGACGAGACGAGAGCCTGGGTGAACGCGTCGCCGCCCACGTTGAGGATCCGGACGAAGCGGATCCGTCCGCCCTGCTGGACGACGACGGTCGTCACCCCTGCTCCCACGTCGACGATGGCCTCGGCCTCGGGGGCCACCGACCCCACGCTGCCGAGTCCACGGATCAGCGGGTAGGCGTTGAGCTCGAGGACCTCGGGCTCGAGCTTCGCGATGCGCAGCGCGGTTAGGAGCCGGTCGACCATCTCGCGCTCGGCGGCGACGACGACGACCCGCATCTGTGGCGACTCGCCGTCCGTTCCGGTGTACTCGTCCACGACCTCGAAGTCCATGACGGCGTCATCCAGCGGGATCGGGATGTAGTCCTGCGCCTCGAATCGGATGGCGCCCTCGAGGTCCTGGCGCGACATCGAGGGCATCTCGATGAGCCGGACGACCACTCGACGGTTGGCGATCCCGACGCGGACGGTCTTGGACCCGAACCCCGCCCGCTTCCAGAGGGTGGCCAGCGCCTGACCCACCGCCTCGGGGTCCTCTACCTCACCGTCGCGGACGGCCCCCCGTGGGAGCAGCACCTGCCCGAACCGGGTGACGACCGCGTTGCGGTCGCCGCCCTTCATCTCGGCTGCACGCACCGCGTTCGTTCCGACGTCCAACCCGATGTGGACGCGACCGATCCCGAACAGGGCCAAGGGTGCTCCTCACTGCAGACTGGTCTGATCCGGCACGTATTGTGTGCCTGCCCGGGGGGGCTAAAGCAAGGACGTTACCCCCCGACCACTCGCTCCTTGAGGTAGCGGTCGACCTCGGTCTCGCGGATCCGGTAGTTCTTCCCGACGCGGATCGCGCTCAGATGCCCCGACTTGATCAGGCGGTAGACGGTCATGTTGGACACCCGCATCGCCGATGCGACCTCCGAGACCGTCAAGAGCTGCTCCCCCAGCACCGGACCTGGCTTGCTCGCCATCACGTCACCTCGTCTCGTCCATGTGCCGGGACCCCAGCGTCAACATAGGGCTCGGTAGGCACACATGAAACAACTTCCCCCGAAGGGGGTTCACGGTAACAATGGCCACGCATAGTGTCAATGCCGGTCAGAGCGTCACACGCCCAACCAGGCACTGACCAGCGGCCTCCCCAGGTAGAGCGCGATCATCGCGCCCACGCAGAGCATCGGGGCGAAAGGAACAGCGGTCTTGCGCCCCCCGCGGCCAGTGATCAGGACGGCGACGGCGACCAGGCCGCCCACGAAGAAGCCGGCCATCACGGCCACAGCCACCGCGCCGGGTCCGAACCGCCCTGCGACCACGCCGATGAACAGAGCCAGCTTCACGTCCCCCATCCCCATCCCCCCGGGGGAGATCAGCGCGATGAGCAACATGAGCGTGAAGAAACCCACGCCTCCGGCCACCGACCAGGCGATCAGTGTCGGGTCCCCCCGCAGCAGAGATGCCGCTCCTACCCACACCAGGGCGACCGCCGCCGCCGGCAGGACGATCACGTTCGGTACCCGTCGGTGCTCCAGGTCGATGAAGGACAGGGCGACGAAGACCGCGCTCGCCGCGGCGACGAAGGCCGCCACCTCCAGGTCGTCGTACCGGAGGACCGCGACCACGAACAGGACAGCCGTGAGCGCTTCTATCAGCGGGTACCGAGCGGAGATCCTCGCGCCGCAGGTCCGGCACCGCCCCCGCAGCCACAGCCAGGACAGCACCGGCACGTTGTCCAGGGGCTTGAGCCGGGTCCCACAGCTCGGACAGCTCGACCCCGGCTGCGTGAGGGAGCCGCCCCGGGGGACGCGGTGGACGACGACGTTGAGGAAGGACCCGATGGCGAGCCCGAGCAGCCCGGCAGCCGTCTCGGCGAGGTACATGTCCAGAATCATGCCCGAGCCTGGCAGGTGCGCGCCCCCGGGGGAACCTTCGCCTCGGCGGCGGAGTTCGAGCATCCTGGAGGGCGTGTCCGCGGAAGCGAACGTGACAGGCGGTCGGGACCCCCGTCTCGCCGTGGTCGGGATCTTCCTAGTCGTCTGCGCCGCCCCGTTGATGATCTTCCCCGCGTCGACGGCCCCGTACGCCGACATCAAGCAGCTCGTCGTAGCGGGCGGCGCCGCCCTCCTGTTCTTCTCGACCACTGACGTGGATCGGAGACTCGCTGCCGCCGTCGCCCTATGGGTGGCCACCCTGGTCGCCGCCTCCGCGACCGGGGTCGACCCCCTCATGAGCACGTTCGGGACCCCTGATGGCAACGGTGTAGGGCTCATCACGATCCTGTCTTGCGGCGTACTCATCGTCTGCGGGACCGCTGTCCACGGTGCGGTCCGCCAGCGGGTCCCGGTCTGGCTCTTGAACACTGCCTGCGTCGTGGCTGCCGTGGCCGTCGTCGAGAAGGTGCTGGCCGCGGGCGCGGTTCAAGAGCTCGGCGGCTCGGGTTCGCTCCTTGGACAGCCTGTCCTCACGGGTGCGCTACTCGGAACGGCGCTCGTGGCGGCGGGTGGCATCAGACCGACCGCGTCTTGGGCCGCCCGTCTGGCGCTGGTGTCGACCGGGCTCTCGTTCACGGGGAACCGGACGGGATGGATCGCGGCCGCCGCAGGGTTCGCGATCCTGTTCGCGACCAGCCGGCAGCGGAGACCCGTCGTCGTGGCTGGTGCGGTGATCGTGACCACCGCCACATGCTGGATCCTCGTCGAGCGGGCCGCCGCTCCCGCGGAGGGCCACACGCGCCTCTCTCCCGCCGCACGCCTGGCAGAGGTCGAGTACGGGTCGTCCGCTAGACAGAGGCTCTACTACTGGAGCGGTTCGCTGAAGGCCCTCGCGGCCAGGCCCCTGCTCGGGTGGGGACCTGGGAACACGGGCGGGGCCTTCCTCACCTCGGCCTCGGTGACCGATCTGCGAGGCGCGAGGACGAGCTGCATAGACCGCTCCGGAGCATCAGGCGGGCCCTCCGGCGCGAGCCTGGCCACCTTCACCCTCGATGACCCTCACAACATCTTCGTGGCCTCGGCCGTCACCGGGGGTGTCGTGGGCCTGGTCACGTTCTGCGTGGTCCTCGGGCTCGTCGCCGCACGTTCGACGCGCTCTCGGGAACGGGCGTGGGAGGTGCCAGTTGCCTGCGCTCTCCTCATCCCGCATCTCCTTCAGCCTCAGAGCGTCATCCTCACGCCTCTGTGGTTCCTCTTCCTCGGCTTCGTCGCCACCGGGCGAGGACCTGTCAGGACGCCGCCCCGCTGGAGTTGGCTCGGAGCCGTCTGCGTCCTCGTGGTCGGTCTGGCCTCGGCGCGCATGACCGCTTCGGTCCTCGAGTCGTACGCGCGTACGTACGGATCGCCCCGCGCCCTCGCGCTGGCGGCGACGATCGAGCCGGGACGGGTGAGCGCCCTCGACGCCCTCGCGCTCGACAGGGCCCTCGACGGCCGGTCAGGCGTGCCCGGGGCAGCGGATGAAGCCCGGGAGACGGTCCGGACGGCGGTCGCCCAGCATCCCTGGCACCCAAGTGTGCGCCTTACCGCCTCCAACGTCGAGATCCTGCTGAAGAACCCGAGTGCGGCCCGCACCTGGACACATAGGCACCTCGAGAGGTTCCCCTATGATCCGAGAGCCCTGGCGGGCGCGGCCAGGTTAGCGGAGGAGTCGGGGGAGCCGGTACCGACAGCCGACTTCAGGAATCGAATTGATCGCGGTCATCTACATCTCAAGGAGGCTTGCACCTGAAAGAAGAAGGGAGGGGGCCAGGGGACCCCCTCCCTCAAAACAATCCAATTACCTATGGCGCGGGCGGGAACTTGTCCGTCGCCGCCAGTGCCGACGCAGAGGGCGTGCAGGACCCCGTCTTGACTCCGTACGTTGTCGGACCTGACGCACTGTTCTCGTAGATCATCCAGCACAACCCGGTTTCGCTCCGAACCGCGGCGGTAAACACGGGATACGTGGTTTGTCCGCTAACGGTGACGGCCGGGATATTCCAGGCGACCAGCTTCGGGTCGTCGCTGACTTCGCCAGCCCCGGGTTCCGTGTACCGAAGGCTCGGCTCCGCACCACGGAGCATCGGCTCGGTAAGACCCGAATAGGACTCACTGTCCGTGTAGATGGTCTTTGCCGTCGTCAGAGACGAACGCAGCGCCGTCTGAGCAGCACGGTCCTGCGCCCGCTTCCTGGCGCCAAGGAACGTCGGGATGGCGATGGCGATCAAGATGGCGATGATAAGGACAACGACCATCAGCTCGATCAGGGTGAATCCGCGATCCTCGTCCCTCAGACGCTTGTTGAAGAAGTTGATCATTCTTGCACCTCCTTCCCTGTGTGGTCGGCTCGCGCCGCCTTTGGTTCTATCGGCTCCCTTACCTCTTCCCTCAATAGAGCTAACCATCCAAGTTGGGGGAGCGCAACGACCCAGTCGGGGGAGGGTACCTCCCCTACTGGATGAGGTTGATGAGCTGGAACATCGGCAGGTACAGCGAGATCAGGATCCCGCCGACCACCGCTCCCAGCACCGCGATGAGCAGCGGCTCGATGAGCGACGTCAACGATTGCACCGTCGCGTCGACCTCGGAGTCGTAGAAGTCCGCGACCTTCTCGAGCATGTTGTCGACCGCACCTGTCTCCTCCCCCACGGCCAGCATCTGGACCACCATCGGCGGGAAGACCGGGTGACGGGAGAGCGGTCCAGCGATCGTCTCACCTTCGCGTACCGACGTCTGGACGTCCCCCAGCGCCGCGGCGACCACCTTGTTTCCGACCGTGTCCTGGGTGATCTCGATGCTCTGAAGGACCGGCACCCCCGACTTCATCAGCACGCCGAGGGTGCGCGCGAACCGGGACATCGCGACCTTGCGGAAGAGCTGCCCGAAGATCGGCATCTTGAGC
>DATLFR010000128.1 GCA_035540895.1 Actinomycetota bacterium
CGTCCGAGCAACAGCGCCGGGTCGCCTATGGCCGGTTCCTGCACTTCTACAATCACCACAGGTCCCACGGCGCGCTCGGCTGGCACACACCCATGCACACACTCAGCCAGTGCCTCGGGGACAACGTCCCCGCTCAGCACAACTAGCTGACCGCCCAGAGCACCGCCGCGGCCACGATGGCCACGAAGACCGCTACGTAGGCGATGTCGCCGGTCCGGGTCATGCGGGCGCGGCGGATCCGGTTGTAAGGGTTGAAGCCCATGCTCGAGTCTAGCCCTGTCGGTGGCGCGGCCTAGGATGACATCGATGTGATCCGGTCGGCCGGCCCGACCCCCCTTCCCCGTCGGGCCGGCCGACGGTCCCTCTGAAGGGCGAGCCTACGCGCAGTCGCGGCAGAGCTGCCGCTTGCGGTCCGCGAGCTGGTTCTGGTGCTTCAGCAGGAAGCAGTTGCGGCAAGTGAACTCGGTCGGCTGAGGGGGGACGACCTTCACCGTGAGCGTCTCCGCCCCGGCTCCCTCGCGCTCGTCGATCGCCTCGATGAGCGCTTCCTCTTCGTCCTCGTCATCGCTCGCCTCGACCCGCCGCTCCTTGCGCTGGAGCAGCTCCTCGAGCGAGGTCTCGACGTTCGACTCTTCGTCGTCGACGGTAGTGGTCTCTTCTTCTTCAGCCACTCTTGCGCCCCTCATCTCCCGTATTCGGCGACACGGTATACCACAGCCCTACGGAGACGGCACCCGTCCTCAGACGCCGGCGATCTCGGCCCGGGAGCCGTCGCGAGGGTGCTTCCACACCCGGATCTGGGTGCCGAAGGCTTCCTTGAGCTCGTCGAGGTGGGTGATCACGATCACCTTCCGGAACTCGGCCCGGGCCAGGTTTATCGCCTCCACGAGCCTCTCCCTGCCCTCCGGGTCCTGGCTCCCGAACCCCTCGTCGATCACGAGGGTCTCCATCCGGGCTCCGGCACGGCGCAGGAGGAGCTTCGACAACGCCAGTCGGATCGAGAAGGCGATGCGGAAAGCCTCTCCCCCGCTGAACATCTGGAAGTCGCGCAGGCCGCCGTCGTGTCCGACGAGCACGTCGAAGGTCTCCTTGACCTTCCCGCCCTTCGTCAGCTTGTCCATCACGAACTGGACGCTCATCTCGTAGTCGCTCAGCCGTCCGAGGATCTCGTTGGCGTCCTGGGTCAGCTCGGGCAGCGCGTTCTCGATGATCAGGTCGGGTATCCCGCCACGTCCGAACGAGGTGGCCAGCCTGGAGTAGCGGCGTCCGGTCGTGGCTGCCTCGAGCTCGGCGGTCCGGGCGGCAGCAAGCTCGGCGGAGCGCTGTCGCAGTGAGTCGAGGCGCTCCGAGAGCCGGGCGGCGCTCGCGCCGGCTTCGGCCGCGGCGCGCTGGGCCGCCGCAGCCGCCTCGCGGGCCCGGCCGACGTCCGCTCGCACGCGATCGGCATCGGCGAGGGTGTCGACGAGCTCACGCAACGCTCCGCGCCGCTCGGCCAGAGCCTCCTCCTGTTGGGTGAGCCGAGCGGTCAGGACCTCCAGCTCCTCCGAGACCGCTTGGCGCCGGGCGACCGCCCCCTCGATCTGCCCGCGGAGGGTGGCGTACCGCGAGAGCTCCTCCAGCCTGGCCCGGACCGTGTCGTGGGCGCGGCGGTCGTACGCGACATCGGCCAGCCCGGCGTTCACGGCGGCCAGCTCGGCCCGCAGCGCGGCGGTGGCGGTCCCGTCCTGCACCTGCCCGAGGAGGAGCGCCGCCTCCGTCCGGGCGGTCTCCTCGGTCTCGCGGAGCCCGGGCAGACGTCCGAGCCGCTCCCGCAGGCCTGCCGCGGTGCGAGCCAGTCCCTGGAGCTCCTCCTCGGCCGCCGTCAGACGCTCCTCCTCCTCCTTGAGGCGCAGGCCCTCCTTGCGTACGACCTCCCGTCGGCCGGCCACCGCCTCGTGCCGGGCGGCAGCGGCCGCATCCTCCTCCTTGAGCGTCGAGATCAGCTCCGTCCGGTGCGGCTCGTCGAGGGGCCCGGCGCAGACCGGGCACTCCCCTCCCCCGCGGTGGAGGATGTCCAGTCGCTCGGACAGGGCGGTCCGCGTCGCCTCGATGACGGACAGCTCGGCCCCCAGGCGTCCGAACTCCTCCCGCAGCTCGGACCGCTGCTGTCGGACCTCGAGCATCTCGGCCCGCAGGCCGTCCAGCGTGGCCAGGCGGGCGTCCACCTCCTCCAGCTGCTCGGCCGCTCGGGCGAGCTGTCCCGCCTCTGCGGCTGCGCGATCGGCCTGCTCCCGGAGCTGGGTCGCCCTGGCCCCGATCGCGTTCTCCTCCGCCGCGATACGACCCTCGAGCTCCGTCCGTCGCAGCTCGAGCTCGGACCGCCGCTCGGACGCCTCGCGCATCGCCGTGTCCCGCTCCCTCAGCTGCGACTCCTCGGCGAGGGCTCGGTCCACCTCGGGAGCCCGGGCCAGCAGGCGGTCCAGCTCGGTGGCCTCCCGCTCGCGTTCGGCGAGTGCCTGCCGATCGGCCGCGATCCGCGCCTCCGACTCGGTGACCGCCTGCCTGAGCGCGGACGCGGCCGCCTCGGTCTTCTCGATGCGGGTGAGCTCGGTGCGCTTCGCTTCCAGCTCCGATTCGACGACCGTCGCCGCCTCGGCCGCGGCGAGGGCCCGCTCCTGCGCTCCGGCCAGCTCGACGCGGCACGCCTCGAGCAGGGTGTCTGCGTCCCGCAGCTCCTCGATCCGCTCCGCGTGCTGCTTGCGCTCCCGCTCTGCGTCGCGGGAGCGCGTGCGCGCCTCCTCGGCAAGACGGTCGTAGACGCCGAGGTCGAGCAGGCGGGAGAAGACGTCCTTGCGGTCCTCGGGCTTCATCCGGGTGAGGAAGTCGTCCGCCCGGCCCTGCAGGAAGAACGCCGATGCGGTGAAGGTCCGGTGGTCGAGGCGAAGGACGTCGCAGATCCTCGTCTGCGTCTCGGTGGCCGTGTCGCCGGCGAGCGTCGTCCAGGCTCCCTCGGACATGACGTCGAAGGTCAGGTCGGACCTCCCGGTCCGCGCCCGCTTGCGGACGATCCGGTAGCGCGCCCCGCCCAGGTCGAACTCGAACGCGACCGTGGTGCGGTCGGCGCCGTCGCGTATCACCCGCTCCTGGTTCTGGCCGCCCTCGCACCCGCGCGCGGCGCCGAACATCGCCCACGTCATCGCGTCGAGCAGCGAGGACTTCCCCTGTCCGTTCGAACCGGTGAGGCAGGCCACCTCGAACGACGTGAAGTCGAGCTCCTGAGGCCCCCGGTAGGAGAGGAAGTCCTCCAGGCAGAGACGGACGGGGATCAAGACCCGACCTCCTCGATCAGAGCGGTCCCCATCGCGAGCAGGGCCTCGCGGTCCTCCGCCCAGTCCTCGCGCGTCTCGAGGTACCGGGCGAGCGCCTCGGCCGGCCCCATCCGGGTGGCGAAGCGGGGGTCCCGCACGCGGCCGGACTCCATATCCGCCTGGGCGACGACGACCACGTCGTGGGCCTCTCTCAACGCTTCCTTCACGTCGCGATGGACGAGGCGCGGCCGGTCGAGCGTGTCGAGGTGGACGACCACCTTCACCACGCAGCCGTCCGGGTCCAGATCGGCCCGGCCGAGCTCGGCGATCGCGGCCGCCGTGGGGTCGGGCTGTCCGGTCACGTCGACGTGGACCGTCACGAAGCGCCGGGCGCCGACCGTCCGGAACGTGGGCGCCGCGCCGAGCCCCCACCGCCCGCCGTCTTGGCGCAGATCGAACATGTAGAAGCCCTTGTCCTCGGCCGGGCTGCGCGTGACGCGGTCGCGGTGGACCTTGACCGTCTCCCCCTCGCCGAAATCGACGCGCTCGAGCGACCCGGAGTAGGCGACGAAGGGGTCCGTGCGCAGGACCTGACGCTTGTGCACGTGTCCGAGCGCGAAGTACGGGAAAGCGGTCGTCGAGGCGAGCGTGGACATCGTCACCTCGAGGTCGGAGACCCCGAAGAGGGCCTGTCCCGGGCCGATATCGGACTGGTTCACGTGGCAGTGACCGCAGAAGACCGCCGGCAGGGCGGGGTCCACCGCGTCCCCCAGCGACCGGACGGTCTCCTGTATCGCCTGCTCGATGGCCTTGTCCGGGTCGGCGAGCTCCGCTGGGAGCCTGGACAGGACCCGCTGACGGGAGAAGTGCGGGAGGGCGGCGACCTGCAGGTCGGGGAGGCCCCCGCCGAGCGGGAGCCGGTAGACCTGGGCGCGGTCCCCCACCACGACCCGCTCCACCTCGAGCGCGTGGTAGATCGAGAACGGGTGCGCCAGCGCGGCCATCTTGGGCAGGTCGTGGTTCCCGATCAGGAGGAAGACGGTGACACCCCCCCGGGCGAGACGCCGGACGCGCTCGGCGAACAGCTTCTGCAGGGTCGGGGTCGGGTGCTGGTGCTTGAAGGCGTCCCCCGCGAACAGGACGGCGTGGACGCCCTCGTCGAGCGCGCACGAGACCACCTCGTCGAGGCGGTCGAGGACGTCGGAGACCCGTTGGTTCAAGCCGGTGGACGGGTCGACCCGTCCACCCGACTCCACCCCCAGGTGCAGGTCCGCGAAGTGAAGGATGCGAACGGCTGTCACCTCCGGAGCCTATGCCCCGGGTGTGACAGGAGTCAGTGGATGATGCCTGCGTCGCGGGCGAAGCGGACCAGCTCAGAGCGGTTGCGCAGTCCGGTCTTGCGCATGATGTGCGACTTGTGGGTCTCGACGGTCCGGACGCTGATGAAGAGCTCGTCGGCGATCTCCTTGTTGGCGTACCCCTCGCAGACCAGACGCAGCACGTCGATCTCGCGCGCCGAGAGGCCGACCCCCGTCGCGGTGCGACGTCCGGACGCGGCCTCCTCCTGGGCCCGGACCAGCTCGGCCCCCAGGCTCGGGTGCAGGTAGCGCCCCCCGGCGGCCACCGTCCGGATCGCCTCGACGAGCTCCACGTCCGCGGCGTCCTTCAGGACGTATCCGGATGCACCCGCCATGAAGGCCTCCCGCAGGTAGCCCCGGTCCCCGGCCATGGTGAGCACGAGCACGGCCCGGTCGGGCCAACGACCGGTGACCTCGCGGGTGGCGTCGACCCCCCCCATCCCCTCCATCATCAGGTCCATCAGGACGACGTCGGGCATCTCGCGGCCGGCCGTCCGCTCGCTCTCCTCGATCGAGGCGATCGCGTCCTCGCCGCTGCCGGCCTCCCCCACGACCTGCATGTCGTCCTGCGCCTCGAGGATCATGCGCAACCCGGACCGCACGACCGCGTGATCGTCGACTATGAGGACCTTGGGCATCTGACGCTCCCCCTCGAGCTCGGATGTCATTCCACCACCGCCCTGCCGCGCACGCACGGAACATGCGCGGCGGGACGGACGCTCTAGGTGCCGCTCTGCAGGTCGGGCAGGACCCGCTGCCCGAAGTCCTCGATGAAGGATGTCTGGTCCGGGTGCACGTTGTGCAGATGGATCTCCGAGAAGCCGAGCTCGACCTGGCGGGAGATCCACTCGGCGTGCTGGGCCGGGTCGGGGGAGATCCGGACTGAGCCGGCCATGTCTGACGGCCTGACGAACTCGGCGATCTGGTCGAACTCGGCCGGCATGCGCAGCCTCGCCAGGACCGCGCTCGAGAACACGTTCGTCCTCCACTGGTCGTGCGCCGCTGCTTCCGCCTCCTCGATCGAACGCGCGTAGGAGATCTGCGACTGCAGGAGCATCGGCTTGGCCTCCCCTCCCCCACCCCGGAACGCGTCCACCACCTCGCGCAGCTGCTCGAACGGCTTGTCGACCGTGATGAGCGCGTCCGCCCACGTCGCGACCCAGGCGGCCGTCTCGGCGGTCACGGCCGCCCCGACGACCAGGGGAGGTTCAGGGGGCAGGGTGTACAGCCGGGCGTCGGCGACCGTGAACCGGCCGCGGTGGTTGACGGTCTCCCCTCGCCACAGCGCCCGGATCACGTCCACGGCCTCGAGGAGCCTCGCGTTGCGCTCTGCCTTGGGGGGCCACGGGCCGCCCGTGATGTGCTCGTTGAGGTCCTCGCCGCTCCCGACGGCGAGCCAGAAGCGTCCGGGGAACATCTCGGCCAGCGTGGCGGCGGCCTGGGCGACGATGGCCGGGTTGTACCGCTGTCCCGGCGCGTTCACGACACCCATCGGGAGGGAGGTCGCCTGCAGCGCCGTCCCGAGCCACGACCACGCGAAACCGCTGTTCCCCTGGCGATCGCTCCAGGGGTGGAAGTGGTCGGAGCACATCGCCCCCGAGAACCCGGCCCGCTCGGCCTCCACCACGTGGGACAGCAGGCGCCCGGGCGGGAACTGCTCGTGGGAGGCGTGGTACCCGATCACCGCCATGGAGGGTCGGCGTACCCGCTGTCCCGGCCCTCGAAACGGGTCACCTCGATCTGCGGACGACCCAGGTGAGGGCGCCCGCCAACAGGAACAGGCCGGGCACGAAGACCGTGGTCAGGTAGAGCATGTAGCGGCGGCGGGCCTCGGTCAGGTCCAGTTCGCGCAGCCGAGGCAGGTTGGGAGCGGCCGCCAGCAGGGGCTCGGGCTGCGTCAGCCAGTCGACGGCCCGGAGCACGAGGACCGCGTTCGCTCCCTCGCCGACGTAGCGGTTCGACGCGAAGTCGACGTCGCCCCAGGCGACGAGGCGGGTCCGACGGACGCCTTCTGCCCGGACCTCGCTCTCGTCGGCGGCCGCGCCCACCACGATGGGACCCCGCATCCCAGCGTCGGCGCCGTCGTGCTCGACCGTGGATCGGGGGCTGGTCTGCGCGACGGGGAAGGCGCTGAGCCCGGCCCGGCCCGGCTCCCCCTCGACCGTCACCGGACCTACCCTGGGGTAGAAGGTGGGGCCCAGCCCGGGCGGGACAGGTCCACCGGACGAGTAGCGGGCGACCACGGGCGAGTACGGGTCCCCGAGCAGGCGGGAGCCCGGGTCCTGCTCCAGCACGACCCCGGGCGCGAAGGCCATCCCCCACGGCTGGGCGAGCGGCGAGAGGTCGGCGGCCGCGTCCGGGTCGGACAGCAACAGCGCCCCCCTGCCGGCTCGCAGGTGGTCCACGACGGCCCGGACGACCGGCTCGGACGGCTGGTTCGTGGGAGCGGCAACGACGACCGCGTCGCAGACCGGCGGAACGGCCGCCTGCACGAGCAGGTCGACCGTCGAGAGCCGGTAGCCGTTCTCGACCAGGAGTCGCGCGACCGTGGACAGCCCCGCGGCGGTCCCGTCGTTGGGAGACCTCTCGCCGTGGCCGGACGTGAAGCACAGCGTGCTCGTGACCTGCCGGACGATCCTCGCGATGGCGGACGTGACGTCGATCTCGTTGGGGTGGGGCGCCACCTCCACGGACCGCTCCCCCCCGACCGCCTCGACGGCCACCGAGCCGGGAGACGCGGACAGCCGCTGGAGCTCAACCGGCGCGAGCTGTGGGTCGAGTATGCGGAACGAGACCCGGCGGTTGATCCTCCGGTAGCGCGACAGGAGCGTCGCCGCCTCCACGCGCCCGGGAGCGTCGCGCTCGATGAAGGCGGTGACCATGACCCGCCGCTCGAGCGCTCGGAGCACCTCCCGCGTCGCGGGTGAAAGGGTCGCGCTCCTCTCCGCCGTGAGGTCCCACGCACCTCCCCACCGGTGCGCCCCCACGTTGATCAGGAGGACGGCGACGACCAGGAGGAGAGGACCGAGCGGGAGCCGATGCCTCATCGCATCCGCCGGGCGCCGACGGCGACCACGGACGCGGCGAGGCAGACGCCGGCCACCGACGGGAAGAACACGAGGTCGGACAGGTCGATCACTCCCCCGGCGAAGGACCGCAGCCGCTCGCTGATCGAGAACGCGGCGACGAGCGCGTTGGCGTCGAGGGCGTCGGAACCCGCGTGGGCGAACCACAGGAGCAGCGTGGAGAAGAGCGCGCCCAGCGCGGCCAGGGGCTGGCTGGATGTGAGAGAGGAGGCGAGCAGCCCGACGGCACCGAGCCCCGCTGCCATCACCACGAGTCCGAGGAGACCGGTCAGGACGGGTCCGGGGTCGGGCGACCCGTAGAGGAACAGGAGGAAGGCGAAGGCCGCGACGGGCGCGACCAGCCCGACCAGGCTGACGACGACGGCCAGGTACTTCCCGGCCACGATGCGTCCGGGGGGCGCGGCGGCGACCAGTAGGAGCTCGAGCGACCCGCTGCGTATCTCCTCGGAGAGCACCCGGGCGGTCAGGACCGGTGCGACGAGCAGGATCAGGAACCCGGCCACGGGGACGATGGGCTGGAACACCGCCTGTCCACGACCGGACATCTGCTCGTACCCGAGGAGTCCGAGTGCCACGTGGAAGACGGCGCCGAGGACGTACGGGAGCGGGGACGCCCACAGCACCTTCAGCTCCTTCGCGGCCAGGGACCGGGTCATCCGATCTCCGCCTCGCCCACGAGCCGCAGGAAGCGGTCCTCCAGTTCGCGCAGGTCGCCGGGAGCCTCGGTGGCGAGCACGCGCCCCCGGGCCATCACGACGACCCGGTCGCAGACGGCGGCCGCCTCGGCGAGCACGTGGGTGGAGAAGAGGATCGCCGTCCCCTCCCGGCGCCCCGCGATCGCGGCCCGGGTCTCGGCGATCTGCTGGGGGTCGAGGCCCGCGGTGGGCTCGTCGAGGACCAGGTTCGGAGGATCGCCGGGCAGCGCCTGCGCGAGTCCGGTGCGCTGCCTCTGTCCCCGCGAGAGCCGGCCGATGGGGCGGGTGGAGATGTCCGTGACGCGGGCCGCCTCCATGGCCCGGCCGACGACGGCGCCCGGGTCCAGGCGCTTCATGCGGGCCATGAAGCGCAGGTACCCCTCGACGGACAGAGCCTCGTAGGGCGGGAACACCTCCGGCAGGTAGCCCACCGGGCCGTCCACCGAGACCCGTCCGGCGTCCGGACGCAGCACGCCGAGCAGCATCCTGATCGTGGTGGTCTTGCCGGCGCCGTTCGGACCGAGCAGCCCGACCACCTCGCCCCGCTCGACGCGGAGGGAGACGCCTTCGACGAGCGTCCGTCCCCCGATGACCTTCTTCAGCCCGGTGCCGGAGATCACGCGTCGGCGGAGGCCGGCTCCCGAGCCTCGGCGGGGGTCCCCGACCGGACCGTCTCCGCCTCGAACACCATCCCCTCCACCACCGGGTCGCGCGCCCGCAGCAGCAGCCCGGCCAGCCCTCCCCGGGCGCGCGTGATCACCACGATGAGGGCGATGCCGACGGCGAAGTTGATCGCGTACTGGATCCACTTCGCGTCCGCGAAGGCGTCGAGCAGCAGGAGCCGGAGACCGAAGACGGCGAACGCTCCGAGCAGGGACCCCAGGAGGGAGCCCAGCCCCCCGATGATGATCATCGAGACCAGGAGCAGCGAGGTCTCGGTGAAGAAGTCGCGGCCGGCGAACGACTCCCGGCGGAGCGCGAACAGCACCCCGGCGAGCGCGGCTATCCCGCCCGAGAGGCTGAACGCGAGCAGGCGGTAGCGCGTGAGCTGCACCCCGAAGGTGGCGGCCGCCCTCTCGTTCTCGCGCAGCGAGAAGAACCCTCGCCCGGTCCTCGTCCCCCGGAAGTTGTTCGCGACCCACACGGCCAGCAGGAAGCAGGCGAAGGTCAGGAAGAACATGGGGCGGTTCGTGTCCGAGCCCAGGTCGAGCCAGCGGTACCGGGGAGGGGTCATGGTCAGCCCGGCCGACCCTCGCCCGATCAGCTGGGTGTTGAAGAGCCACTGCTGGGCCGCCACGGCGAAGGCGAGGGTGACGATGGCCAGGTAGGGGCCTCGGATCCGGAGCGCGGGGAGCCCGATCGCGAGCGAGACTACGACCCCGGCGAGCACGGCCAGCGGGAAGACGAGTGGGAGCGGGACGGAGCCCACGTCGTACATCTGGGCGGCGGCGAACGCGCCCACGCCGACCAGGGCGAAGTGCCCGAGCGATATCTGTCCGGCGTAGCCGATCAGGACGGTGAGGCTGGCCCCCACTATCGCGAAGATCAGCGTGTCGATGAGGATCCCGTTCACGGACGGTCCGGTGGCCAGGCTGATCGCGGCCACGAGCATCACGCCGACGGCGATCGCGGTCGCGCGCACCTGTCCGGAGACGGGGTGACGCCGGAGTCGGCCCGGCAGGTCTCGTATGGACGGAGCGAACGCGACCTTGTCCTCCGTCTCCTCCGGCTGACCGAAGAGGCCGCCGGGCCGCAGAACGAGCACGCCGATAACCAGGGCGAAGAAGACGGCTTCCGGGACACCCGGTCTCCCGAAGGCGGGGAGGTGGGTGCCGAGCCACTGCGTGAAGAACTCGGACGCGCCGACGACCACTCCCCCGACGATGGCCCCCGGCATGCTGGTCAGGCCGCCGACCAGGGCTGCAGCCAGGGCCCGTACGAGCAGGCCCGTCGAGAGGCTCGCGATGGTCAGGCGTCCTCCCTGGGTGGGGATGATCAGCAGCGCCGCGATGCCCGCGAGCACGCCGCCGGCCAGCCAGGTGAAAGAGGCGACGCGCCGCGCCGAGATGCCGAGCAGCTGCGCCGCCTCCCTGTTCTCGGCCGTGGCGCGGATGGCGACGCCGAACTTGGTCAGCTTGAAGAAGGCCGCGGCGGCGAGCCCCACGAGTGGCACCACGAGCAGGATCTGGAAGTACGCGCTCGTGACCGGGAGGCCTCCGATGTCGAGGCGCAGACCCTGTGGGAGCACGGCCGGCAAGATCTTTGGCGTCTCGACCTGCTGGTCGGTGCGCTCGAACAGGAGCTGGGTGATGCCGAGGAACCCCTGCGCGATGGCGAGCGTCGCGATGAGCGTGATGATCCTGGGAGCGCGCTCGAGGCGACGCATGATGTCGTGCTCGAGCCGGTAGCCGATCCTCGCGATGAGCAGGAGCGACCAGAAGGCGGCCAGCAAGAAGCGCGGCGCGCTCCCCTGCTCGAAGAGGAAGAGCAGCGTCGGGTAGCGGATCCAGCTCAGGTACCAACCCGCGGTCTCCAGCCGGTCGAGGAGGTACCAGGCCACGTACGCGGTGAACAGGCCCATGAACGGCTGGGCGAGGTTCACGGTGCGGGAGCCCTTGTAGATCAGGACGATGCCGAGGGCGACGATGCCGTACGTGAGTCCCTGCAGCACCCCGAGGACGAGGAAGGACAGGAGCTCGATCACGACGCCGACCTCGAGAAGCTCTCCACGGCACCCGCCAGGAAGACGGACCGGAGCAGGTCGGGCCGGTCAGAGAGATCGGCCGACGGACCCTCGAACCGGACCTCCCCCTTCTCCAGGAAGTAGGCCCGGTCGGTGTACCCGAGCGCGAAGCTGGCCTGCTGCTCGACGATGACGACCGTGAGCTCCTCCTCGGCGTGGAGACGGGTGAGCGTCTCCATCAGCCGCTCGATCACGATGGGCGCCAGTCCCAGCGAGAGCTCGTCGATCATGAGCAGCTGCGGCCGCATCATGAGGGCTCGGGCGGTCGCGAGCTGCTGCTGCTCCCCCCCGGAGAGCGTCCCGGACGGCTGCTCCATGCGTTCGGAGATCCACGGGAAGTACCCGACGACCCGCTCCATCTCCCGGTCCACCTCGGTGTCAGAGCGGTACAGGTAGCCGCCCATACGCAGGTTCTCGGCGACGGTGAGGCTGGGGAACAGCCCGCGCCCGCCGGGGACCTGGGCGATGCCCGCCCTGACCCGCTGCTCGGGCGGCATCCGGGAGATGTCCTCGCCCTTCCACACGACCCGCCCGCTCGTCGGCGTGACGAGTCCGGACACCGCCTTCAGGACGGTGGACTTCCCCGCCCCGTTCGTGCCCAGCAGGGCGACCCGCTCCCCCTCGGCCACGGAGAAGTCCACCCCGTAGAGGACCTGCACCTTGTCGTAGTGGACGTCCAGTCCCTCGACCTGCAGCAGGGCATCGGCCGCCCGGGGACCAGGCACCGCATCGGAGGGGCGGCTCCCGCGAGGACGCTTGCCCGACCTCTCCTGTACGACGCGCTTCACCTCGGTGGGGGTGCCGAGGTAGGCCTCGATGACCGCCGGGTCGGACTGGACGACCGACGGGGGCCCGGCCGCGATGACGCGTCCGGCGTCGAGCACGTACATCCAGTCCGCGAGCCCCATCACGAGGGGCATGTCGTGCTCGATCATGAGGATCGTGGCCCCGGTCCGTTCCTTGATCCTGCGCAGCAGTGGCCCGAGCGCCTCCGTCTCCTTCTGGCTGATGCCGGACGCCGGCTCGTCCAACAGGAGCAGTCTCGGCTCGAGGGCGATCATGCAGGCGAGCTCGAGCATCCGGAGCGTGCCGTACGAGAGCTCGGAAGCCAGCTTGTCCGCGAACGCCCGCATCGCGAACAGATCGACGATCTCCTCGGCCCGGTCGAGTATCCGGCGCTCCTCGTCGGTCGACGGGGGGAGACGGAAGGCGTGCTCGAGGCTGGACCGCTGCATGTGCCGGTGCAGGGCGATCCGGATGTTGTCCAGGACCGAGAGGTACGGGAAGAGCCGGACGTTCTGCAGCGTCCGACCGATCCCCATCCATGCCCGGCGCTCCGGCGCCACGGTCAGCAGGTCCGTGTCGCCGAACATGATCCGTCCGGCGGCCGGCGGGCGGAACCCGGAGATGCAGTCGAACAGCGTCGTCTTCCCGGCCCCGTTCGGACCGATAAGCCCGACGATCTCCCCCTCGCGGACCTCGAGGGAGACCGATCCGAGAGCTTCCAGGCCTCCGAACCTGACCGAGACCTCCCCGACCTCGAGCACGACCGGCGCCTCGGCGCGCTCGGGTGGCGGCGGAGGCGGCCTCCTCTTCTGGGTGCGGGTCCGGGCGGGGGGCGCCACGTCCTAGAACTGGTCGACCAGTCCGGGGGTGATCTGCTTGAACTTCAGGTTCGACTGGCCCTCGAGGAGCGCGACCTTGTCGGCCCCTCGCATCACGTTCCCCGACCCCTTGAACGTGATCGGGCCGGTGACGAGGTTCGAGTAGTTGTCGTAGGCGCGGAGCGCGGCGACGAACTTCTCACGTGTGGGGTCGGGACCCATGGCGTTGAGGGCTCCGTGCCAGAAGTAGAGCAGCTGGTACCCGGCCGCTCCCCCGCTCCCGTCCTCCGTCCAGGTCGACTCGTTGTAGTTGTAGTTGCACCTTCCCCCGCCGCAGCCGCCGGCGTTCTCGTCGAAGGTGACCTGTCCGAGGTTCACCCACTGGTCGTGGGCGATGTCGATACGCGCGCATTGAGCGGGGTTGTACGCGTTGGGGTTCCCGTTGGGGTGGTAGTAGCACCCTCCGGAGAGACCGCGTACACCCGTCCACTCCCCGGCCATGAGCGCGAGCGCCGTGTCCGAGTCGTGGGCGAAGTTCGAGAAGGTCCACTTCGGGCTGTACCCCTGCCCCTTGTACGGCTTCAGCTCGGCGACCTGGCGGGCCGTCGAGATCGGGTCCTGGAGGGGGACGACCAGGTTGGCTCCCTTGCCGCCGTAGGAGTTGCGCAGCTTGAGCAGCTGCCCTTGGTAGGTGTTCTGCTCGGTCGGCTTGATGATCTTGTCGTTGGCGTTGGGGTCGATCGGAGTGACGACGCAACCGCCCTTGGCGAGCCGGTCGAGGAACCGGTCGCGGACGGGGAGGATGTACGGCGAGTCGAGCGTGGTCGTCCCGATCCGCACCTCGTTCTCGCCGACGTACGCCTTGCCGTTCTTGCAGATCCAGTCGGCTAGCTTCCCCACGTACTGGTCGTAGGACGAGCCGAGCTGGAACATCCCCATCGTGCGCCACTCCGGCTCCGGACCCCCCACCGCCATGTAAGGGATCCCGGCGTCACCGGCCGACTTCGCCACCAGGTAGATCTGGTCGACGCCTAGCGTGCCCGAGATGATGAACGGCTTGATCTCCTTCACGAGCTTGTCGGCGACCTGGCGCCCGCCGCCGGTCGTGTACCGGTCGTCCTCGAGGAAGACCCGGATCTTCCGTCCGTGGACGCCACCCGAACGGTTCAGGTGGGTGACGTAACCCTTGAAGCCGGTGATCGGGTCGTCCGCCAGGTTGAGGGGCTGTCCGTCGAAGGTGATGGGAGCGTGGACCCCGACCCGGATGTGGTCCGAGAAGATGCCCTCACGCGTCGCCCCTGGCTGCGACTGCGCCGGCACGCTTCCTGCGGGTCCGGTCCCAGACCTCCCGCCTCCCGGGCCGCTCGTCGCCGTCGGGGCGGAGGCCGCACCGTTCGCGTCGGGAGCGACCTCCCCGGTGAGCGGGTCGACCGCCTCGGGAGCCCCCGCGAGCGAGCGGTCCGGGCCGCCCCGCCGTTCGTACGCAGCACGGGACGGATCCCGGGCGGTGTTGCGGGCGCCGAGCACGGCCCCGCCGAGCAGGACGATGAGCGCAGAGGTGATCGCGGCGAGCAGGTACGGGTTCGCGCCGGACGCCAGGGGCCTCAGCCGCGAGATCACGAGCCAACCGCCGACCGCTCGATGTTCCTCCCCATGCCTCGAGTCTAGTCCGTCTCGCCCGATCGGCAGCCAGAACGGGCAGACGACTTCACGGACCCTCGGCGTCCCCCTCGCCCCGGCGTCGGACGGTCAGGGCGGGCTCGGCCCTCAGCGATCTCGCTACCACGCAGTAGCGCCCGGTCAGTCGCGACAGCGTCTCGAGCTCCTGCTCGGAGGCGTCGGTGTCGAGCTCGAAGGCGAGGCGTATCGAATCGAACCCGACGGGGGCCTCCCGGTCGACGCCCAGGGTGCCGCGGAAATCGAGGTCCCCCTCCGCGGAGACGGTCCCGCCGCGCACGTCGATGCCGGTGGAGGTGGCGACGGCGCGCAGGGTGACGCCCGCGCAGGCGACGAGCGCCTCGAGGAGCATATCCCCCGAGCAGGCCGAGCTCCCCGTGCCGCCCGTGGCCGGGTGCAGGCCGGCCTCGACGAGGGCTCGTCCCGTCTGCACGCTGCACGTCACGCCGTCACCGAGGCTCCCGGTCGCCGTCAGGGTCACCCGGGCTGTCTCCGGCTCCTCGCGGTAGCGCTCCTTCAGCGGCGCCTGCATCGCCTTCAGCTCTTCGCTCGAGATCGTCACGGGTCCGTCCCTCCTGCCTCGTCGACGGCGGTGATCAAAGGGAGCCACTCGGTGGTGCTCTTCGCCCTCCTGACGATCTCTCCAACATCCCGGCCCTCCTGCTGGAGGCGGAGGACCACGAAGGACCGGCCCGTGCGCAGGTCCGCGACGAGCAGGTGCAGGGGCCCGGCGGCGCGCGAGCCGGACGACCGCGCCAACCCGACCGCCCCCCGCACGGTGTTAGCCAGGGCCATGTTCCAGGACGGTCCGTTCGAAGGGGTCCGGGGCAGCCTCCCCTCCCGCCGGGCGGCCACCCGTTCGAGCCGCGCCTCCCACGCCGGACCGTCGTAGAACCGCGCGACGCCGGCCTCTACCTCCGCGACGGGCGGGAGCGCGAAGCGCTCCCCGAGGGCCGGATCCTCCAGCAGGATGGCGAGGACGAGGTGCTCGGTCCCCACCCAAGGGTGTCCATGGTCGCGGGAGACCTCGTACGCCCGATCGACGATGCTCCGGCCGTCCGGTGTGAGGTCCTCCGTCTCGAGGTCCGGCGAGGGCGTCCGCTGCATGAACTCCGCCTTCACCGGACGGTGTCCGAACCCCGGTCCGGTCATGACGAGGTCGCCGTGCGCATCCATCATCGGCGTCCCGTCGAGGTCGACCGCGACGCGCGCCTCCCGGCCGTCGGGGTGGGACAGGTAGACGTGGTCCCAAGGGAAGGGTGGGAACCCTCCGGGGGGAGGGTGGCTCTCCCGGAACGCCTGCTCCATCCCCGTAGCCTAGACGCTGCCCCCGGAGGCCGGCCGGCTCACCCCCAGAGGTCGAGCTTGGGACCCGACGACCCGTTCTCGTCTCCCCCGCCGTAGCTCCGGCGCTTCATGTCCTTCGCGAATCCGTAGTAGTCGCGGGTCTCGATCACGAGCGGCATCGGGACGGCGTACCCGGACAGCAGGCACTGCTTCTTCGACTCCAGGTTGTTGATCAGCACCTTCAGCGCGTTGGCGTCCGGCACCCCGGACAGGACCGCTCCCTGGTCGCGGTCATCGTCCAGGGCGGCGATCACCCGCGTGCCGAGCTGTGACCGGACCTCCTCGTCGATCCCCGATGGGCGCTGGTCGACGACGAGCAGCGACACGTTGTACTTGCGCATCTCACGGGCGATCGTCCCGAAGATCGTCTGGTTGGCGGCCTCGGGGTTGAGGAACTTGTGCGCCTCCTCCAGCGTGATGATCAGCTGCGGCGGGTGCCCGAGCCTCCCGTCCGCCGACGCCTTCTCCTTCTCCTCCATCCACCGGTGGTGGATCCGTCGGGTCAGGATCGACGAGACGAGCATGTAGGCGAGGAAGGTCGTCTGCCGTCCGAACTCGATCACGACGTGACGCCGGGCGAGCAGCGCCTCCACGATCCGGTCGGCCGAGTTGTCGGTCACGGACTCCCGAACGAACGGGAGCCGGGTCACCTTCTTCAGGTTCCGGGCCAGCGCCTTCACGGACTGCTCGTTCACGAGGAGCTGCCCGATGTCGTCGGTCAGCGTCCCGTCCTCGTAGGCGCGCAGGAGCTCGGTGAGCCAGCTCGGCCCCCACCTCTCGGCGAGGGTCTCCATGTCCCGAAGCTGCGCGTCGGAGAGCCCGAGTTCGGCCCGCAGGAGCCGGAGATCGCCGACGTCGATGTCCCTCAGGCTCACCTGGACCTCGAAGTCGGGGGTGACCGAGCGGCGGCGGGAGCTCGCCGGGTCGACGGAGAAGATGAGGACCCGTTGTCCGAACATCTCCTTCAGCGCGGGAGCCCGCCGCTTCGTCTCCTCGTCCTCCGACCACATCCCGTACTCGTTGTGCATGTCGAACACGAGGACCGAGGCCAGGTCGGCCGCGATCACCCCGCCCAGGAGCATCCTGGTCAGGAAGGACTTCCCGGTGCCCGTCTTGCCGAAGACGGCGTTGGACCTCTCGACGAACCTCTCGAGGTCGAGGCAGACGTCCGAGGTCATCTCGAGCGGCGTGCCTATGGGCAGGTGGGTGTCGTCCGGGCTCCCGAAGACGAGCTCGACGTCGGCGTCCGCGGCCTCCCGGACCCGGGCGAAGTGGGGAGGGATCGTCTTCACCGAACGGGCCCCCTCCTCCCCCGCCTCCAGCAGGAGCTTGGGGCGCAGGTCGACGGTGGCGTAGGTGTTGGTGCCGTGCAGGACCTGCGCGACGAAGTCGTCCTCGGGCGGGCGCAGGAGGACGTCCTCGTTCGTGTTCGCCAGGCGCACGTCGTGGATGGTCGAGAAGAACCGGTGCCGGGACCCCTCGACCACGACGAACCGGCCCACCCGGACGTCCTCGACCGAGACCTCGTCCTCCAGACGCGCCTCGATCCCCTCGAGCAGGGAGCCGCGGATCACCCGGCCGAGGCGGCGGGGCGAGAGCGACTCCTCGAGGGCGGCGAGCGCCTCCGCGCTCACCGGATCGGACGGCACGGCTACTTCGCGCTCGACCGGCGGACCGCGACCGCCTCCGGGACGCGGCGCTCGAAGTCGTCGCCCGCGATCCTCATCCCCAGCCGGCGCAGGACCGCGCACGCCTGCTCGTAGTCGCTGCGGTACAGATCGGCCACCTCACGCCCGGCCCGGAGCAGGAAGGACCGGCCGTCTTCCCGGGCCGCGGCCGCTCCCCTGATCGCCGCCGCCAGAAGCTCCCCCGTCACCGGGAGCCCGGACGCACCGAGCGTGCGCACGAACGAGAGGTCGGCCGTGAGGGCGCGGATCTCGTGGTCGGCGCAGAGGGTGACGAAGTCGTGGACGCGCGGCGGGACGGGAGGCAGGAAACCGTGGACCTCTCCACCGTTCGGGCAGAAGGCGACCGTGATCGCCTCGAACTCTGTCTGCAGGAGGTCGAACACCTGCGGGTGCTCGGCCACCAGCTCTTCCCAGGTCCGTCCGAGCGGGATCGCCCGGCGGCTCGGGTCGGTGGACCCGTGGGCCACGTGGGAGACGACGCCGTAGGTCACGCGGTCGGTGGACACGCTGCGGACGAAAGACCCGAACGCGGGCGGCTCGAACGCCCGGACGGACACGGCGCGGAACCGCGTCGTCGACGCCTCGACGATCTCCCCCACCCGCTCACCGCTGTACTCGGCCCGGTCTGCGCTGTACGCCTGCGTCTCCATGCGCCCTCCTGGCGATCGGCTGTCCCGATCTTAGGGAGGAGGGGTGACACCGACGTCTGCCCTCAGGCGCGCCTCGTGGTGTACGAGTAGGCCCCCGCGGCCACCTCGACCCCGGACCCGGCCAGCGGCAGAGGGACCCAGCCGGTCCACGCGTACCTGGTGGCGCCGAGCGTGTAGCTGATGACGAGGGGGCCGGCCGGAGCGCCGCTAACAGCAGCGCCGACCTCACCCTGGGTGCGGCAGGCGGCGAGCCCCGCTTGCACGTCGCACGTGACCCGCAGCGACGAGGTCTGAGAGTGGTAGGGCCGGTCGGTCGGGAGAGGGGTCAGGTCGACGATGAACCTCCCGGTCGCCCCCGGCGTCCACAGCAGCTCCAGCTCCCAGGAGCCGGCCCCTTGGGTCTCCGAGCATCCGGCGGACGGGTACGCGCCCGGGTTCACGGGCCGGACCACGGCGTCGGCTCCCACGCCGACGCAGTCGGCCGAGGCCGACGTGGGCCAACCGACGGCGGCGACGGCCGCCAGGAGTAGCAGGATGCGACGCATCTGGAGCCCCCTCGTCCGGAACATGGCGAAGATTCGCGGTCGCCGCCCCGTTCCCTGCCTCGCGCTAGAGCACGCCTACTCGCTTCCGGGCGAGCTTGGCGCTGGGTGCGCCCGACCCTCCGCGGCGGACGAGGTCCAGGAAGGCCCGCCTGTCCGCCGCCCGGACGACCGCCTGCTCGTGCGCCTCCGCCAACGACACCGGGTAGCCCATCCCCTTGCGACACTGGTCCAGGACCGTCGCGCACAGGCGGTCGAGCCCGTCAGGCGTGGTCCAGGCGGGGAACTCCAGCCGGGCGATCTCGGCTCCCGCGTGCAGGTACACGAGGTCGATCGGTTCGTCGTACGCGGCGGTGACGGTGGCCGCGGACCGGAACCGGGGTGAGCGCTGTCCGGGCGCGAGCAGCGATCCCAGGACCACGGCGTCCGGTAGCGTCTCCGCCTCCTCGCACGGCTTGGCCGGCTCGGGCAGCAGGGCACGGCCCCGGACGGGGTGGAGCGGTATCCAGGTCTTGCGTCCGGCGTCGTAGGGACACCGGTCGCAGTCGACCGGGTCCTCCGTGCACATCACCACCTTCAGCATCGAGACCACGTCGGTGGCGCGCGGCGAGGACAGGTAGCCCGAGACGAGGCAGCCCTGCCCCCGGGCCGTCGCCAACAAACGGCGGAGCGCGGTAAGCGTGGCCGCCTTCACGTCGTGGGGCGGCAGGGCGCGGAGGCGGTCGGGGTCGGTGTCGAGCCACCACAGGAGCAGGGTGCCGTCCGTCAGGAGCAGGTCGGCCCCCGGGGCCCGCGACGCGAGCGCGTCGCACTCGGCGGCGAAGCGCCGGGCGGCGACCACGCGTCCGTCGGCCTCCTGCCGGACCCCGCCGATGGTCGGGTACAGGTCGTCGGGCAGCCACGCCACCTGCGGGTGCGACGAGAGCCGCGCCGCGGGCGCCGTGTAATCGATATCGGCGACCCCGACGTTTAGGAGGAAGCAGTGCGCGCCCTCGTGGCGGTCCGGCATCACCTGGGAGCCGTCCGTCGCCACCACCCGGTAGCGGTCGGTGGGCGGGACGTCGTAGGGGCGTAGGGGCTCGAGCGGCTCGGCGACCAGCCAGGACGTCCTGGCCCGCCGGACGCGGTCGGCCAGCGCCGGACCCATCTCGGCGGCGCGGTCCCAGGCGGACAGCGCCTCGGTCAGGCGGGGGCCGGTCTGGTCGGCGAGGGAGGACAGGTCGTCGCGCATGCGGCGCAGCTGTCCGGCGACGGACACGAGGTCGAGCATCGGCCCACCCTACGGGCGGGTGCCGACACGGAGCGTGCCCATGAGACGGCCGGCGAAGCCTTCGCGGGCGGTGTGCGGGCCTGCGAGCATGGAGGTCCCGAGACAGGAGGAGAGCAGAGGTGGCACCGTCACGCGCGCCGGGTGGGAGGTCCAGGGCGTGACCTCCCGCGACGACGCCCTGCAGCGCCTCGGCGACGAGCGGTTCGACCTCCTCGTCATCGGCGGCGGCATCACGGGAGCCGGGATCGCCCTCGACGCCGCCGCCCGCGGCATGCGCGTGGCGCTCGTGGAGCGCGACGACTTCGCGACCGGTACCTCCTCGAGGTCGTCGAAGCTTATCCACGGCGGCCTGCGCTACCTGGCCCACCTCGAGGTGGGGCTCGTGCGCGAGGCTCTGGCCGAGCGAGGTGTGCTCCAGAGGCTGGCCCCCTTCCTCGTCATCCCGACCCCGTTCGTCGTCCCGCGCATCGGCAAGCGCCGGCTGCTCCCCCTTCGGGCCGGGTTGCAGGCGTACGACGTGTTGGCCGTGGGCTCCCGGTTCCCGCGCCACCGCATCCTGGACGCCGACGCCGCCCGTACGTACGCGCCGGCCCTCCGCGAGGAGGTGTCCGGGGGGTTCCTGTACTGGGACGCCCGGACCGACGACGCGCGGCTCGTCTGGACCGTCGTCCGGACCGCGGCCGACCACGGTGCGGCGGTGGTCAACCATGCTCCCGTGACGCGGTTCCTGCATGACGCCCGCGGACGGGCGTCCGGAGCCGTGGTCAGGGACACGGAGTCCGGGCGGGAGGTGGAGGTCCGGGCGCGGGTGATCGTGAACGCGACCGGCGTCTGGTCCGACGAGGTCCGGCGGATGGAGGATCCGGCAGGCGTCCAGGGGATCCGGCCGTCCAAGGGCGTGCACCTCACGTTCCCGGCGTCCGCGATCGACGCCCACTCGGCCCTGCTCGTGCCGGCGCCCGACGGCCGGTACGTCTTCGTGATCCCCTGGGTGGACGAGACCGTCATCGTCGGGACGACCGACGACGACTACCGGGGGCCGCTGGGCACGCCGCGCGCCGAGCCGGCCGATATCGACTACCTGATCGCGACCGTGAACCGGGTGCTGGCCCGGCCGGTCTCCCGCTCGGAGGTGCTCGCCTCTTGGGCCGGACTGCGACCGCTCATCCAGAGGCCGGGGCAGACCACGAAGGACCTGTCCCGGCGCCACAGGGTCGTGGTCGGCGCGGCGGGGATAGTCACGATCACCGGCGGGAAGCTCACCGCCTACCGACCGATGGCCGCCGACGCGGTGGACGCCGCGCTGGAGGCGGGAGGGTTCGAGTCACGACCCCCATCCAACACCGCTTCGGTGAGGCTGGCCGGCGGCGCAGAGGGCAAGGGCGCGGTCGAACGGATCGAGGCGGGCCTGCGTCGGCTCGGTCTCCCGCTCGACCACGGGCTGAGGCTCTACCGGCGGTACGGCTCCCGCACCGCCGAGGTGCTCGGCCTCGTCGCGCAGGAGCCCGACCTCGCCGAGCCGCTGCATCCCTCGCTCCCCTACCTGCGCGCGGAGGCCGCCTACGCGATGGACGTCGAGATGGCCAGGCGGCCGAACGACGTCCTGTCGCACCGGCTGAGGGCGCGCATAACGAGCTCCGACCGAGGGGTGGCCGCGCTCGACTGGGTGACCGACCGCCTGGCGAAGGCCGGCGCGTGGGACGAGGACCGGCGCCTACAGGAGGCCGCCCGATACCGCCAAGAGGTGGCGGACGACGTGGGAGCCGATCAGGCGTAGGACCATCCGGTCCACCGGGAGACATCGACCGCGACCACGACGCCCTGTGGCGGGTGCTCGCAGTACTGCGGGTAGCGCGCGACCAGCAGCTCGATCGCCACGTCCCTCTCCGCTCCCGCGTGCAGGACCCGGGCCTCCCCGTCCATGCGCACCCACCACAGCCGCGTCCAGTCGTCCTCGTAGTGGTCGACCAGGACCGTCACGCGGGGGTCGCGCTCGATGTTGCGCAGACGCCGCAGGTTCGAGGTCGTCTTCGGTTTCGCGTCGGTCGAGGAGTACAGGGTGCCGGCCTGCAGGGCGAAGCAGATCGGGACCAGATGGGGCGAGCCGTCGGGGCCGACCGTGGCGATGCGCGCCACCCGGGCGGTCCCCGCCCGCCGGCGGCTCTCGTCGGCCGGGAGCCTCACCTCAGCCGGGCGCGGGCCCCGGCGCGGACGGCGCGCACCGCCGCGCGCGCTCGGCCGGAGGTCCCGTACAGGGCCCCGACCGCGTTCCGCATCATCGAGACGAGCTCGGGCGTCCACGGGTACCCGAACCGCAGCAGCCCAGGGTCGATCGAGACGTGCTTCACCTTCGAGAGCTCGTGCAGCCCGTAGCGGGAGTGCGTGATCCCGGTCCCCGACGACTTGTGCCCGTGCCAGGGGGCGTCGGGCGACGCGAACGAGTACAGCACGTCGTTCACGAACACCGTCCCCGCCTCGAGCCGGTGGGCAAGCTCGCGCGCCGCGCGGGTGTCCCGGGTCCAGACGCTGGCGGTGAGGCCGAACTCCGAGTCGTTCGCGAGCCGCACCGCCTCCTCGTCCGATGAGACGACGCGTACCGGGACGACGGGTCCGAACGTCTCCTCGCGCATGAGGGCCGCGTCGTCCGGGACGTCGACGAGGACCGCCGGCGCGTAGAAGGCGCCCGGGAGCCCGGTCTCCACCGGTCCGCCCGAGAGCCGGCTGGCTCCCAGCCGCTCGGCCTCGTCCACGTGCCGCTCCACGACCGCGCGCTGTCCGGCGTGGATCATGGGCCCCACGTCGGTCTCGGGCGCCGAGGGGTCGCCCACGCGCAGGGACCTCGCCCCGGCGGCGAGCCGCTCCGTGAACACCTCCGCCACCTCGGCGTGCACGTAGACCCGCTCGACCGCGGCGCAGGTCTGGCCGGCGTTGAAGTAGGACCCGAACAGGACCCCGGCCACCGCGACATCGAGGTCGGCGTCCGCCCGCACGTAGGCGGCGTCCTTCCCCCCCAGCTCGAGGGTGACCGGCACGGACCGCTCCGCTCCCGCCAGGGCGACCTTCCGCCCGGTGGCGACCGATCCCGTGAAGACGACCTTGTCCGGCCGGGCGTCCACGAGCGCCGCCCCCACGTCGCCGTGCCCGTGCACGACCTGCAGCAGACCGCTGGGGAACCCGGCCTCCTCGACGACCTCGCGGAGCTTCTCGGCGATCAGGGGGGTGAACTCGGACGGCTTCAGCACGACCGCGTTCCCGGCGGCGAGGGCGAACGCGACCTGCGTGGCCGGGATAGACAACGGGTAGTTCCAGGGCGCGATGATCCCCACGACCCCGCGAGGCTCGAAGTGCAGCCACGACCGCTTCAGCCGGAACAGAGGCGACGAGTGGCGCAGCCTCTCCGGGCGCAGGTGTCGCGGCGCGTACCGGGAGGTCCACCGGAAGGCCTCCGCGGTCGGCATCACCTCGGCCGCGTAGGCCTCGAACAGGGTCTTCCCGCCCTCCGCGACCGCGAGCCGGGCCAGCTCGTCGGCGCGCTGCGCGACCACGGCGGCCGCCCGGCGGAGCAGCCGGGCTCGGTCGCCCATCGTGTAGCGCGCCCACATGCGCTGGGCGCGTCGTGCGTCCTCGACCGCCTCGCGCACCTGCTCGGGCGAGGAGACGGCCACCTCCCCGATCGGCTCGAGCGTGGCCGGGTTCAGCGACGTCAGCGTCTGAACGGTCGTCTGCATCGGATCGTCTCCTCTCAGGCGCGAGCCGGGCGCCGAGCCCGGGAGAACAGGGTCTCCCACCCCGTCGCCGAGGTGCCCATCTCGCGCAGCCG
>DATLFR010000129.1 GCA_035540895.1 Actinomycetota bacterium
GTGGGGGGTGGGGGCTGGGCCGCGCGCAGGGCGATCACCCCGAGCAGGACCATGACCGCCATGGCGAGTCCGGCCTGCGAGAGGCCTGGTCCGAGGGGGCGCTTGCGTTCGGCTATCTTCGACATCGGGCTGAGGGACCCCAACATATCCGAGGGCCGGGTTACCCTCGCGTCCACCGCAGGAATGGAAAATCGCTCGAACGAACCTATACCAGGCGCGACCTACCCACAGGAGGAGCTTTGACGGAGCCTGCACGCAGCACCCCCGTCACCCAGGACCCGGAGATGGCGGCCATCCCGACCTGCGAGTCCGTCCGGACCGTGACGATGACCCACCGGTTCGGGGACCTGTACAACCCGCCGGGTCTCACGAACCACTGGGGAGCCGCCCAGGCCGCCCTGGACGTCACCGCCGTGCGCAGCCTCGCCTTCCCTCCGCTCGCGCAGGGCGAGCAGGTCTCAGGGCTCTGCGACGTGATGACGGGCATCCTCTACGTGGGCGGGCGGTACCACACGGGCTCGCTCGAGCCGATCTCGCTGTGGTGGCAGCCCGACACGATCGAGCGGAGCTCGCGCGCCGGGGACCTCGAGCTGGTCAGCTCCACGATCGTCCCGTTCGGGCACACGTCGGTCGCGGTGAGGCTGCGGGTCCGCAACGCGGGCGCCGAGACGGTGCGCACCGAGGTGAAGCTGGGCCTGCGCGGAGGGGTGACCCGCAACGAGGGCCCCTGGACGTTCGTCTCCCCGGGCGAGTTCGACAACGAGGTGCAGGTCCTGGACGGCACCGGCGCCGTCGCGTTCACGTCCCGCTACTCGGGCGCCGCGATGGTGCAGGGAGCCCGTCCACTGCCGGACCGCATCGACCCCACCTGGATCGCCTGGGACGTGGAGCTGGCACCGGGAGCCCACCGCGAGCTCGTCTTCGCCGTCGCCCTCGGCGACGGCCTCGACGCGGCGATCGCCCACTTCGAGGCGTCGGTCAGCGACTTCGACGCGCTGGCCGCGCAGACCCGTCGTGAGTGGGATGCCGAGCTCGAGGCGGCGTTCACCCCCGGCAACGACCGGTTCTCCGGGCACCTCCCCCGTCTCGTCACGACCGACGAGTCCCTGCGACGGCTGTACCACACCGCCCTGATCACCGTGCTGTTCTGCAAGCGCACCACGCCGTCCGCGTTCGAAGGCCCGACGTACATCACGCTCGCGCCCCGCTACTGGCAGACGGCGACCTTCCTGTGGGACGCGAGCCTCACCGCGATGCTCCTGGCCATGCTCGACCCGGTCGTGCTGAGGCGCATGGTCGAGAAGTGGATGAGGACCGATATCCACCGCTTCCTGGCCACCGACTACCTCACCGGTCGAGGACTCGGCGCCTGGTACTCGGTGAACGACTTCGCGATGTGCCGGATGGCGTCGGAGTACCTGCGGTGGACCGGCGACCACGCTTGGCTCGACGAGCAGGTGGGAGACGAGACCGTGCTCGAGCACCTGGTCGGGTACGCGACCTACTACCGCCGGCTAGTCGTGGGAGAGCACGGGCTCGCGGATTACGGCGGCGTGTGGAACCTGCTGGAGGCCGTCGGCAGCTACGTGCACGAGGTGGCGAGCCTCAACGCGGCCAACGTGTGGTGCCTGCGCTTCGTGGCCGACCTCCTCGAGAGGCGGGGCCGGGACGCCGAGGCGACGCAGATGCGAACGGACGCGCAGGGGATCGTGGACCGGCTGTCCGAACTGTACATCCCGTCGCGTGGGTGCTGGAACGTCCGGCACCCGGACGGCCGCACCCAGGAGGTCGGTCACTGCTACGACTTCGGGACCGTCCTCTGGGCGATCTCCGACGACCTCGAGCAGCACGTCCGCGATGGCATGGTCTGGTTCCTCGCCACCGAGCTGCAGACCCCGACCTGGATGCGGGCTCTGTCGCTCAGCGACCCGGACGTCACCTACAGCGTGCGGCCCGACCATCAGTGGACGGGTGCGTACGCCGCCTGGCCCGCCATCGCCCTGACCGGGTTGTACCGGGCCGGCTACCCGGAGCTCGCACGCAAGTGGCTCCCGGGTCTCGCGAAGACCGCCGAGCAGGGCCCGATCGCGCAGGCGCACTTCGCGGAGTCGGCCGTCGACCCAGAGCACGGAGGGGGGGCGCGGAAGGCGCCGTCCGACCTGCCCTGGATCAACGACTGGGCATGCGTATCGGGCGGCGCGTACCTCGAGTCGATCCTGACCGGGCCGTTCGGGGTGCGGGCGGGGCTCTTCGGCGAGCTGCACGCAGAGCCCCACCTCGAGCCGGGCGTCCGGGCGGAGCTGCACGGCCTGCGCTACCAGGGCCGCGACTTCGACGTCCGGGCGGACGGGGCGACTCCGTCGGCGTGATCTGCGCGATCGACTGCGGCGGAACCAGGATCAAGGCCGCCGCCGTGGACGAGGACGGCTCCCCCGTCGGTGAGGTCCGCACCGCGGCCGCCGAGGGGGAGCCGGTGGAGGCCATCCTCGCCGTAGCGCGCGAGGTGGCTCCCGGATGCGACGCCGTCGGTCTCTGCGTCCCGGGGCTCGTCGACGAGCGCGGGGTGATCGTGTCGCTGCCGGGCAAGCTCGAGGGGATAGTCGGCGTCGACCTGCCCGCCGTCCTGCAGGATGGGCTCGGGTTGCCAGCCACGGTCGTGAACGACGCGGTCGCATACGGGGTGGGGGAGGCCGTCCACGGGGCCGCTGCGGGGTCCGCCGCGGCCCCGTGGAC
>DATLFR010000130.1 GCA_035540895.1 Actinomycetota bacterium
CTGGGGGGTAGCCGTGTCCGGGGGGGCCGACTCCACGGCCCTGATGCACCTGCTGGCCGACGAGGGGCTCGACCTCCACGTGCTACACGTCGACCACAGGCTGCGTCCCGGCTCCCGCGCGGACGCCGAGCACGTGGTCGAGGGAGCCCGAGCGCTCGGGCTGCCCGTGACGGTGCTCGCTGGACGGACCCCCGAACGCGGCTCCGGGGAGGAGGCGGCCCGCGACCTCCGTTACATGCTCCTGGACGCCGCCGCGCACGCCCTCGGCCTGCGCTGGGTCCTCACCGCGCACACGCTGGACGACCAGGCCGAGACCGTGCTGCTCAGGCTCGTGCGAGGGACGGGGGCCCGCGGCCTGCGGGGGATCCCGCACGTGCGAGGGAGGTTCGTGCGGCCACTGCTCGAGGTGTCCCGGGGGGAGCTGCGGGGGTGGCTGTCCGAGCGCGCGATCGCCTGGCGCGAGGACCCGACGAACTCCGACCTGTCGATGGACCGCAACTGGGTCCGGGCCGCGGTCCTGCCCTCGCTCGCGGAGCGCTTCCCCGGAGCGGTCTCGTCCATCTCTCGGCACGCCTCCCTGGCTGCGTCCGACGAAGCTTTCCTCCAGGCGCTGGCCGACGAGGTGATCGAGGGCGTGGAGCTGCGCCCTCCGGCCACGCTGGTCGAGCCGGCCGCCCTGTTAGGTCCGAGACCGATCGCGGCCCGGGTCGCCCGGTCGATCCTCGAGAGGAGCGGGGGCCGGGCGGACGCGGCGACCGTGGCGCGGGTCCTGGACCTGGCCCGGGCCGCCCCGGGAGCGACGGTGGTGGCAGGTCCGGGCTGCGAGGTGCGACGGACCGACCGCCACGTCGCCTTCGTCGACACGTCGTTGACCCCGCCGGACCCCGTCGTCCTGCCCGACCGCGGCACGGTCGAGGCGCCCGAGTGGGGTGTGCGCCTTCGCATCGGTGCCGGGGGGGACCCGTGGACCTGGCGGTGTAGATTGGACGCCGTGCGCACCGGGCTCCGGTTGCGCGGCCGCCGGCCCGGTGACCGCGTGTCCACGACCGGGGGTACGAGGAAGGTCCAGGACGTGCTCGTGGACGCGAAGGTCCCTCGGTTCGCCCGCGACCGCGTCGCGGTCCTGGCAGACGGGGACGAGGCGGTCGCGGTGGTCGGGTTCACGAGCCCGCCCTCGTCGGCCGAGGGCATCGTCGTAGACGCGGAGCCGATCGAGGGAGCCGGTTGGTGGACGAGAAGGCGGCCGGGCCCCTGATCCCGGCCCCCCACAGCTACTCCGAGGACCTCGGCGAGATCATCGTCACGGGCGATGAGATCCAGGCGAAGGTCGCCGAGCTCGGGCGCCTCATCACCGAGGACTACGCGGGGCGCTCCCCCATCCTGGTCGGGGTGTTGAAGGGGGCGTTCATCCTCATGGCCGACCTGGCGCGCAACATCCAGCTCCCGGTCCGGTTCGATTTCATGGCGGTCTCCAGCTACGGCTCGGCCACGAAGACCTCCGGCGTCGTCCGGATCCTGAAGGACCTCGACAACGAGATCGAGGATCAGGACGTCCTGCTCGTCGAGGACATCATCGACTCCGGCCTCACCCTGAAGTACCTGCTGCGGTACCTGGGAGCGAGGAGGCCCGCCTCCCTCGAGGTGTGCGCGCTCTTCCGCAAGGAGAGCGACCGCGCGGTCGAGGTACCGGTCCGGTACGAGGGGTTCCGGATACCGTCCGATTTCGTGGTCGGGTACGGGTTGGATCACGCCGAGAGGTTCCGCAACCTGCCCTTCCTCGCCCTGCTGAAGCCCGGCATAGCGCCCGAGCAGAGCTGACCTCACGAGGCCCGGCGTCGGGCTGCGACCGGGGGTATCGTTGCTGAACCATGCGTAAGCGCCTTGGACGCAACACGCTCATCTGGATACTGATCGGGCTCGGCGTGTTGTGGGTGGCCGGGACCTTCGTCCAGCGGGCTGCGCCCGTCGAGACCGTCGCCATCAGCGAGTTCTACGACCGCGTGGCGAGCGGACAGGTCGAGCGGGTGACCGTCTACGAGAACGACCAGCGCGTGGAGGCGGAGCTGCGGAACGGGCAGACCATCCGCGCGACCTTCCTCGCGGAGGAGGGGGGCGACCTCATGACCGCCCTGCGCGAGGGGAAGGTCCGCCACCAGGTGAACCCCCAGCGCCCGTCACTGCTCGTCTCCGTGCTCGGGCAGTTCCTCCCGTTCATCCTCATCTTCCTGCTCATCTTCTGGCTCCTGAACCAGTCGCAGGGCGGCGGCTCCCGCGTTATGTCGTTCGGCCGGTCCCGCGCCAAGCTCGTGACGAAGGAGATGCCCAAGATCACCTTCGGTGACGTGGCCGGGCTCGACGAGGCGGTCGAGGAGATCCGCGAGATCAAGGAGTACCTGGCGAACCCGTCGCGGTTCCAAGCCATGGGAGCGAAGATCCCGAAGGGCGTCCTGCTGTTCGGCCCCCCCGGGACAGGGAAGACGCTCCTGGCCCGGGCGGTCGCCGGGGAGGCAGGCGTCCCCTTCTTCTCGATATCGGGGTCGGACTTCGTCGAGATGTTCGTCGGCGTCGGTGCTGCTCGCGTGCGCGACCTCTTCGAGCAGGCGAAGGCGGCCGCGCCGGCCATCGTGTTCGTGGACGAGATCGACGCGGTCGGCCGCCACCGCGGCGCGGGACTCGGCGGGGGACACGACGAGCGCGAGCAGACCCTCAACCAGCTGCTCGTCGAGATGGACGGCTTCGACGCCCGGACCGGGGTCGTCCTGATCGCGGCCACGAACCGTCCGGACATCCTCGACCCCGCTCTGCTGCGGCCCGGACGCTTCGACCGACAGATCGTCGTCGACCGCCCGGACCTCAACGGACGGACGGCGATCCTGAAGGTCCACACGCGGGGCAAGCCGCTGGCCGAGGCGATCGACCTCGAGGTGATCGCCCGCCGCACACCCGGGTTCACCGGGGCCGACCTCGCCAACGTCGTGAACGAGGCCGCCCTGCTAACCGCGCGGCGCAAGCAGAAGCAGATCACGATGTCGGAGCTCGAGGAGTCGATCGACCGGGTCGTCGCCGGGCCCGAGCGGCGCTCGCGCCTCATCACGGCCGAGGAGAAGCGGATCATCGCCTACCACGAGGCGGGCCACGCCCTGGTCGCGTACCTGATGCCGCACGCGCACCCGGTCCACAAGATCTCGATCATCCCCAGGGGCCGCGCGCTCGGGTACACGCTCACCCTCCCCACCGAGGACCGGTACCTCGTGACGAGGTCGGAGCTCACCGACGAGCTGGCCGTGATGCTCGGCGGCCGGGCGGCCGAGGAGATCGTCTTCGGGGATGTCACCACGGGAGCCCAGGACGACATAAACCGCGTGACGAAGATCGCGCGGTCGATGGTCTGCGAGTACGGGATGTCGGCCCTCGGTCCGATGGCCCTCGGGCAGCACCAGGACAACGTCTTCCTGGGCCGCGACATCGCCGAGCACCGCGACTACTCGGACTCGGTGGCGGCGGAGATCGATATCGAGATCCGCCGGCTCGTCGAGGGAGCTCACGAGCAGGCGAAGGACGTCCTGCGCGACAACCGGCCGGTCCTGGACCGGCTCGCGCAGCGCCTCCTCGAGAACGAGACCGTGGACGTGTCCGAGCTCGAGGAGATCTTCGAGGGCCGCCCCAAGGCGCAGGGAGCGCGGGGGCGGATGCTCGAGGACGCGGTACCGGCGTCGGAGCCCGCCAAGCGTCAGCGCCGCGCCCCGCGCCCGAAGCCGAAGCCGGGCCTCTCCCCCGCCTGATGCCTCGGATCGAGCTCCGGACGGGGACGGAGGCCGAGCTCATCCGTCCGGGCGAGGGCCGGGCCGAGCGTGGGCTCGTGATCTACCCGGACATCATGGGTCTTCGGCCGCTCTTCGACGACCACGTCTCCCGGCTCGCCACTCAGCTCGGTTGGCCCGTGTGCGCCGTGGAGATGTTCCCGGGGCAGGAGACCCTGACCCTCGAGGAGCGGCTCGTCGCCGCCCGGGACCTCGACGACGAGGCGAAGCTCGCCGATGGCTTGGCCGCGGCCGACGCGGTCGATGCCGAGGAGGTCTGCGTCCTGGGGTTCTGCATGGGTGGCATGTACGTGTTCAAGTTCGCCCCGCGCTTCTTCAGGGGCGTGTCCTTCTACGGGATGATCCGGGTGCCCGAGAACTGGCGGGCTCCCGGACAGGGCGAGCCGCTGGACGCCCTCCTGCCCCGCCGGGGCGAGAACGTGCTGGCGATCATCGGCTCGGCCGACATCTGGACCCCATCCGAAGACGTCGACGAACTCCGGCGCACCGGAGCGACCGTGGTGGTCTACGAGGGAGCGGAGCACGGGTTCGTCCACGACCCGGACCGCCCGGCCCACCGCCCGGCCGACGCCACCGACGCGTGGCGCCGGGTCCAGCAGTTCCTGGTCGCCGCCTAGGACGCCTTCGCGCGCTTCTTCGGCGCGCTCCGGGCTTCCTCGACGTGCTTCAAGCTCGCCTCGAGGGCCTTCATGAGGTCGGCCACCGGCTCCGGCTCCGGAGCGTCGGGAACCGTTATCTCCTCGCCCTCGAGCTTGCGCTGGACGAGCTCCTGGACGGCCTCCCGGTACGAGTCCGTGAAGCGGGCGGGGTCGAACTCGTCGGTCATGCCCTGGACGAGCGTCCGCGCCATCTTCACCTCGGCCTCGCTCACCTTCGGAGAGGCGGCGAGCTCTGGGAACTCGGCCTCCTTTATCTCCTCGGGCCAGCGCATCGTGTGCAGCATCAGGACCCCGTTCATGACGCGGATGGCGGCCAGGTGCTCCTTGTCCCGGAAGGCGACGCGCCCGATCGCCACCTTGTCCTCGGCGGCGAGGGCGTCGCGCAGCACGTTGTACGCCTTCACGCCCGCCTCGTCGGGGACGAGGTAGTACGGACGCTCGAAGTAGACGGGATCGATCTGCGAGGCGTCCACGAACTGCTCCACGTCGATCGCCTTGCCCGAGCGCGCCGGGAGCGCCTCCATCTCCTCGTCGCTCAGGACCACGTACTGCCCCTTGGACACCTCGTACCCCTTCACGATCCGCTCCCGCGGCACCTCCTCGCCGGTGGACGACGCCACCTTGCGGTACCTGATCGGTGACTTCGTCTCCTCGTCGAGCTGGCGGAACGAGGGAGTGGTGTCCTGGGTGGCCGTGTAGACCTTCACCGGCACGGTCACCAGTCCGAACGAGATGCTTCCGCTCCAAGTCGCGCGCATGGGACCTCCTGTCTCACCTGCCCCGGAGATATACCCACGGCACACCCAGACCACCCCCAGACCACCCCCGTAGAGTGGGGACGTGCTCCCTCTGCCCCGCCCGCGCGGTCGCACGGCCGTCATGGGCATCCTCAACGTCACGCCCGACTCCTTCTCCGACGGTGGCCTATACAGCTCCGTCCCCTCGGCCATCGCGCACGCCCACCGGATGGTCGATGAGGGGGCGGACGTCATCGACGTGGGAGGCGAGTCCACCCGTCCGGGAGCCGAGGAGGTCCCGGCGGACGAAGAGGTCCGCCGGGTGGCGCCCGTGGTCGAGGCGGTGGCCGCTCTCGGCGTTGCGGTCTCGGTGGACACGCGGAAGGCTCCGGTCGCGCGGGCCGCCCTCGACGCGGGCGCGATCGCGGTGAACGACGTGTCCGGAGGCGTGTTCGACCCGGAGATGCTCCCACTCGTCGCGGAGCGCGGCTGCGACGTCGTCCTCATGCACATGCGCGGTTCGCCGCAGACGATGGACTCGTTGGTCGGATACGCCGATGTCGTCGCCGAGGTGGGCGAGGAGCTGTCCCGGCGCGTAGCCGCGGCCGTGGCGGCCGGCGTCGCGCGTGAGCGGATATGGCTCGACCCGGGCCTGGGGTTCGCGAAGAGCCCCGACCAGTCGCTCGAGCTCCTCGCGCGCGTGGACGTCCTCCGCTCCCTGGGGCATCCTGTGCTGGTGGGTCCCTCCCGGAAGCGCTTCGTCGGACACGTCACGGGTGGCGACCCTGCAGACCGGCTCGAGGGAACCGCGGCTGCCGTAGCCTGGTGCGCGATGTCCGGCGTCGAGATGGTCCGGGTCCACGACGTCGGAGCGATGAGGCGGGTGGTCGACATGATCGCCGCGATCGGGGGAAGGGCATGAGCGGGCACCAGGAGGCGAGGCTCTTCGACGAGGTCGAGAGCCTGTTCGAGCTCAACCCCTCGCGGCTCCAGACCTACCTGGACTGTCCCCGCCAGTACCGGTACCGCTACGTGGACCACCGCCCGGAGAGGCGGTCCTTCCCGCAGACCGCACTCGGCCGATCGGTCCATCGCGCGCTGCGGGACTTCTACGCGCTCCCTCCGGCCGACCGCACGGAATCGAACCTGATCCTGAACCTCCGCCACGCGTGGGACCCATCTGGGTACCCGTCCGGGGAGGCGGCCAGGTCCGGTCTGGCCCGGGCGGAGGACATGCTCCGCCGTTTCCACGCGATGGAGGACCACTCGAAGGTGCGCGCGATCGCGCTCGAGTCGAAGTTCGCGCTGAGCCACCCGGGAGCCGGCATCTACGTCTGGGGGCGCGTGGACCGCCTCGACGCCGATGGGGACGAGTACGTGGTCGTGGACTACAAGACCGGCACGTACCGTCTCGACGAAGCGTCGATCGACGGGTCGCTCCCGCTCTCCCTGTACGCGATGGCGGTCTCGCAGGCGTTCCGCAAGCGCGTCTCCCGCATCGTGCTCTACGACCTGGCCGCCGGCCGCCGAGTCGAGACGAGCCGCAACCCGGCCCGGCTCGCGGACGACTGGATGGAGATCCAGAGCCTGGTGGCGCGGATGAGGGGGGAGTCGTCGTGGGAGGCGACCCCGGGCCACCTGTGCCGGTACTGCGACTTCCTCGTCTGCTGTCCGGAGGGGAAGGCTGAGGTCGGCCCGGACGCGCCCGCCCTCATGCGCCGGACGTTCCGCCGATGACCGGACGCATCGTCGTGACGGGGGTCCAGGCGTCCGGACGCCACGGCGTGGCTCCGTTCGAGCGGGAGCGTCCCACCGAGCTGCTCGTCGACGCCGAGCTGGACATCGATATCGCCCGGGCGGCGTCGTCCGACTCGCTGGACGACACCATCGACTACACGGAGGTCATCCGGGAGATCCGCCGGATCACGGCCGACTCTTCGTTCGCCCTGCTGGAGCGACTGGCGTCCACCATCGGCGACAGGCTCGTGGAGCTGGGAGCGACCCGGGCCGTCGTCCGCATCGCCAAGCCCGCCGTCGCGGCCTCCCTCGAAGCGGCCGGCGTGACCGTGGAGGTCTCCCGTTGAGCCGCAACGGTGACACGCGCACACGGACGACCTACATAGGGTTGGGTTCGAACGTGGGAGACAGGCTGACGTTCCTGCGCAACGCGGCCATCGAGATCGCGCAATGCCCCGAGGTGACCTTCGTCGCCTCGTCCGCGGTCTACCAGACCGAACCGGTCGGGCCGCCGCAGCCCGACTTCTACAACGCCGTGATCGAGATCGAGACATCCTTCGAGCCGCACCAGCTGCTGGCGAAGTGTCAGGAGATCGAGCGGCAGGTGGGCCGCATAACCCGCGGGCGATGGCAGCAGCGCGAGGTCGACCTGGACATCCTGCTCCTGGGAGACGAGCGCCTGTCCGGACCCGAGCTAACCGTCCCGCATCCGCTCATGGAGGACCGGGCCTTCGTACTCGTCCCTCTCTCGGACCTCGTCCCCCACATGATCCTGCCGAGCGGTAAGCCGCTCCTCCAGCGCCTCGAGGAGCTCGGTCGGGAGGGCGTCACCCACGCCCACCCCTGCGAGACCCTCTGGCCGCCTCCCTGAGGCGAGCCCGGCGGCGTGGGCCAGCGGCAGGGCAGCTGCCGGGTCTGGCAGCGGACCGCACGGATGCGCCTGTCACGAACGCATGTTCTAATCAGGTATGGCTCCCGAGAAGCTGTTCGAGCTACGAAGGCGCACCTTCGACACCCCCCACTTCCGCGGGATCGAGTTCATCGAGGTGGAGGCCAAGTCGATCATCAACCGCGTGCCGGGCAACTCGGTGCCCTTCGACTTCACGATCAATCCTTACAGGGGCTGCTCACATGCCTGCGTTTACTGCTTCGCTCGCTCGACGCACACGTTCATGGACATGGACGCCGGCCGCGACTTCGAGTCCAAGATCGTCGTGAAGGTCAACGCTCCCGACCTGCTGCGCCGGGAGCTCGCGAGACGGTCCTGGAAGGGCGGGCATATCGCGATGGGTACGGCGACCGATCCCTACCAGCGGGCCGAGGGCCGGTACAGGCTGATGCCCCGGATCATCCAGGCCCTCCTCGACTACCGCAACCCGTTCTCGATCCTCACGAAAGGGACGTTGATCCTGCGCGACCTGCCCCTGCTGAAGGAAGCCGCCGAGGTGGTGGATCTGTCGACTGCCCTGTCGGTCCCGACCCTGGACGCCGAGGTGTGGAGACGCTCTGAGCCGGGCACGCCGCACCCGCGCAAGCGCCTGGACGCCGTGGCCCGGCTCAACGAGGCGGGGATCCCGTGCGGGGTGATGATCGCCCCCGTCCTGCCCGGCATAAGCGACGACCCTCGGATGCTGATGGAGGTGGTCAAGGCGGCCGTCGATGCGGGCGCGACCCACATAACGCCGATCCTGCTCCACCTGCGGCCGATCGTCCGTGAGGAGTACATGGCGTGGCTGCAGGACGCCTATCCCCACCTGGTCGGGACCTACGAGGAGATGTACCGCAGGGGCGCGTACGCGCCCAGCGAGGCCCGCAAGGCCCTGGCCGAGAACATCACGACGTTGAAACAGGCCGCCGGCGGGCTGAAGCCCCGGTCGGACGCCTACTGGCGGATGGTCGAGCGCAAACGGAAGCAGGCGGAGCTCGAGAAGGCTCCCGCGAAGGTGGAGCAGCAGACCCTGCTCTAGCAGCGCAGGCACCTCTCGGGTACGCTTATGAACAGGTCCGTACGTCCGGTATCCCAGCGGGAACTGGAACGGTAGGGCCGGACCTCCCTCCCCGTTCCCGCGCGTCGAGAAGGAAGCGTCGCGTGGTGCAAGCACCACCCGTGGCGGTCGTCGGGTGCGGCCGGACGGGAGGCTCGATTGGGCTCGCTCTCGTCCGCGCCGGGTACCCGGTCGTGGCCGCGTGGTCTCCCACGGCGTCCGGACGCGACCGGGCGCGCGAGCTGCTAGCCGTCGACGTCCCCGACTCGCTCGCCGACGCCGCCGCCCCGGCCGAGGTGCTGATCCTCGCCGTGCCGGACGACGCGATCGAGAAGGCGTCCGTCGACCTGGCGCCCGCCGCGACGGGGAAGCTCGTCGCCCACACCTCCGGCGCGACCTCCGTGGCCGCGCTCGACGCGGTGGCCGAAGCCGGAGCGCGAACGGCCTCCCTCCACCCGCTGCAGACCCTGCCCGACCCCCGGACGGGAGCCGACGCCCTGCGGGGAGCGGCCGTGGCCGTGACCGCGACCGAGCCCGACCGCCCGACCCTGCACGCGATCGCCGAGGCCTGGGGAGGCCTCCCGTTCGACCTGGACGACGAGGCGAAGCCGCTGTACCACGCGGCCGCCGTGTTCGCGTCCAACTACGCGGCGGCGGCGGTGGTGGCCGGGCTGCGCCTCCTGGAGCAGGCCGGCGTCCGCGACCCCGCGGGCACGCTGGCCCTGCTCGTGTCGAGGAGCGCGCTGAACGCGGTCGAGCACGGGGCGATCACCGGTCCCGCCGCACGAGGGGACGTGGGGACGATCTCACGCCACGTCGCCCTCCTCCGCGGCACGTCGTACGAGGACGCCTACCGGTCCCTCGCCGTGCTCGCAGCCCACCTGTCGGGTTCGGACGCAGGCGCGGTGGCGGAGGCCGCGCGATGAGGGTCGTGCGCACGGTGCAGGAACTCCGGGCGGCGTGTGAGGCGGCCCGCGCGGGCGGACAGACCGTCGGGTTCGTCCCGACGATGGGGGCCCTGCACGCGGGTCACCTCGCGCTCGTGGACCGGGCGCGATCCGAGTGCGGCTGGACCGTCGTCAGCATCTTCGTCAACCCCACGCAGTTCGGGCCCCACGAGGACCTCGCGTCGTATCCACGCCCGATAGAGGACGACCTGCGCGCCTGTGAGGACGCCGGGGTGGACCTCGTCTTCCACCCCGACCCCGCGGAGATGTACCCGCGTCCGCCGGCCACCTCGGTCCACGTGTCCGGGCTGACCGACCGCATGGAGGGCGCGGTCCGCCCCGGGCACTTCGACGGGGTCTGCCTCGTCGTGACGAAGCTCCTCAACGCGGTCGGTGCCTGCCGGGCCTACTTCGGACGCAAGGACGCGCAGCAGCTCGCGGTCGTCGCCCGGATGGTGGCGGACCTCGACATGCCGGTCGAGATCGTGCCGTGCGAGACGGTCCGGGAGCCGGACGGGCTCGCGCTCTCGAGCCGCAACGCGTATCTGTCCCCCGAAGACCGTCGGAGGGCCCCGGTCCTGTACGAGGCGCTGTCAGAGGTGCGCGAGCGGATCGAGGCCGGGGAGAGGGAGGCGGCCCGCGCCATCGAAGCCGGGTTGAAGGTGCTGCACGGCGAGGAGGTCGACTACCTCGACGTAGTCGACCCTGACACCTTCGAGCCCGTCGAGCTGGTGGAGCGAGCCGTGGTGGTTTGTGGAGCCGTCCGTTTGGGCGGCACGAGGCTGATCGACAACGTGACCGCGATCGGCGGGAAGGGGAGGAGATGATCCGGTACCTGCTCAAGTCGAAGATCCACCGGGCGACGGTGACCGAGGCGCGGATCGACTACGTCGGGTCGATCACCATCGACCGCGAACTGATGGACCTGGCGGACATCCACGATTACGAGAAGGTCCTCGTGGTCGACGTCGACAACGGGGCACGGCTCGAGACGTACGCGATCCCGGGACCTGGCGGGTCCGGGACGATCTGCATGAACGGGGCGGCGGCGCGGCTCGTCTCGGCGGGCGACAAGGTCATCATCATGACGTTCGCCGGGCTCGATCCCGAGCAGGTCCGTCAGCACCACCCCAAGGTGGTGTTCGTGGACGACCGCAACAAGCCGGCCGGGACCTCCGACACCGACCCCACGGACGCGTCCGGGGGACTGCTCTGACCGACCTGGACTCGGCCATGCGGACGGCGGTCCGGGCCTCCCTGGAGGAGGACGGCGCCCTCGACGACGTCACGACCCTCTCGGTCGTGCCGGAGGACCTCTCGCTGCGGGCCCAGGTGGTCGTGAAGGAGGAGGGCATCCTCGCCGGCCTCGCCGCGCTCCCGGTCACCTTCTCCGAGGTGGACGAACGGGTGGAGGTCCAGCTGCTCACAGAGGACGGAGCGGCCGCGAGCCCCGGGGAGCCGATAGCCAGGCTCAGCGGACCCGCCCGCGCGATCCTCACGGGAGAGCGGACCGCCCTCAACCTCGTCTCCCACCTGTCCGGGATCGCCACCACGACCGGGGCGCTGGTGGAGAGGTCCGGCACCGCAGAGGTGGTCGACACGCGCAAGACCTTGCCGGGGCTGCGCGCCCTGCAGAAGCACGCCGTCCGGTGCGGAGGCGGGGTCAACCACCGCTTCGGACTCTCGGACGCGGTCCTCGTGAAGGACAACCACATCGCCGCCGTCGGATCGGTCACGGAGGCCGTGGGACGGGCGAAGACGTCCGGGCTCCCGGTCCAGTGCGAGGTGGAGTCGGCCGCGGAGCTCCGCGAGGCGCTCGAAGCGGGAGCGGACTCGCTCCTGCTCGACAACCGGTCCATCGCCGAGCTGACCGAGCTCGTGGAGCTCGCCCGGTCCATGCGACCGCACATCCCCCTCGAGGCGTCCGGCGGGATCACGGTGCAGACGATAGAGGCCGTGGCGGCGACGGGCGTCGACCGTATCTCGGTCGGGGCCCTGACCCACTCGGCTCCCGCGCTGGACATCTCCCTGAGGGTCTGCTGATGCTGCTGGCCGTCGACGTGGGCAACTCCGAGACCACGATCGGGGTCTTCGACCGCGACAAGCTCGGCCGCACGTGGCGTCTGGCCACGCGCCAGCAGCGCACGGCCGACGAGTACGCCCTCTCCTTCTCCGGCCTCCTGGCGCTCGAGGACCTGTCGTTCGACCGCAACGTCACCGGCGTGGCGATCGCGAGCGTCGTCCCGGCCGTCACCCAGGCCCTCGAGGACATGGTCGAGCGCTACTTCCACTTCGATCCCCTGATCGTCCAGCCGGGGATCAAGACGGGGGTGCCGATACTGATCGACAACCCGAAGGAGGTCGGCGCCGACCGCATCGTCAACTCGGTCGCGGCTCAGGCCCTGTACGGCGGACCGGCCGTGGTCGTGGACCTAGGCACCGCGACCACCTTCGACATCCTGTCCGAGGCCGGCGAGTACATCGGCGGCGCGATCGCGCCGGGCATCGAGATGTGGAGCGAGTCGCTCGTCCGTTCGACCGCCCAGCTGAAGCGGGTCCCCCTGATCTGGCCCAAGAGGCTGGTCGGGAGGTCGACCACCGAGGCGCTGCAGTCCGGGATCGTGATCGGCTTCACGTCCTTCGTGGCCGGGATGATCGCGCGCTTCCGGCAGGAGCTAGGTCCCGAGGCCAAGACCGTGATGGCGGGCGGCCTGGCCGCTTCGCTCGCTCCGCACCTGTCCGACGTCGACGTGGTGGAGCCGTGGCTCACCCTGCGGGGCCTGCAGATCCTGTACGAACGGAACGCGGGCTGATGGGCAAGACGTACGAGACGCTGGCCGACGTCCGGTCGTTCATCGAGGCGCAGCACGTGTTCTTCGTGGCCACGGCGCCGCTCTCCGGAGACGGTCTGGTCAACCTGTCCCCGAAGGGCGGTGACTCGTTCCGGATCCTCGGCGACCGCACGGTGGGGTACCTCGACCTGACCGGGTCCGGTGTCGAGACGATCGCCCATCTGCGGGAGAACGGACGGATCTGCATCATGTTCTGCTCGTTCGCCGGGCCCCCGAAGATCGTCCGCCTCCACGGTCGCGGGGAGGCGTGCCTCGTCGGGACGCCGGGCTTCGAAGCCCTGAGCGACGCCTTCCCGGACCATCCGGGCGCCAGGTCGATCGTGCGGGTCGATGTCGAGCGGATCAGCGACTCCTGCGGGTACGCCGTCCCGCTCTACGACTACGTCGGCGACCGGGACGTCCTCGACCGCTGGACGGAGCGCAAGGGTCCGGAAGGCCTCCTCGCATACCGGGCCGAGCGCAACGCGGTCAGCCTCGACGGGCTCCCCGGCCTGCGCCAGTAGACTTCCGCGATGGCCGAGGAGGACCTGTACCTGGACAGGCTGCGCAAGGTCGAGGCGCGCCTGACGAGAGGGGACGACCCGTACCCGGTCCGGTTCGACAGGACCCACACCACCGCCGAGATCCACGAGGCTCACGCCGGGCTCGAGCCCGGGGGTGAGACGGGCCAGATCGTATCGGTGGCGGGCCGGCTGCTCGCGTCCCGGGAGCAGGGGAAGCTCGCGTTCGGGGACCTGCACGACCGGTCCGGACGCATCCAGCTCTTCGTCACCGGCGACCTGGTCCCGTCCTTCGTGGAGATGGACACGGGGGACGTCGTCGGCGCCAAGGGTGAGGTCGTCCGGACCCGGAAGGGCGAGCTCTCCATCCGGCCGTCCGAGATCGTGCTCCTCGCGAAGGCGCTCCGCCCCATGCCGGACAAGTGGCACGGCCTGCGCGACGTCGAGGTCCGCTACCGCCAGCGCTACCTCGACCTGATCACGAACCCGGACGCCCGCCGGGTGGCCGAGTTGAGGCCCGCCGTGATCCGGGCGCTCCGGGCTTTCTACGACGGGCGCGGGTTCCTCGAGGTCGAGACGCCGCTCCTGCACCCGATCCCGGGGGGCGCGACCGCGCGTCCGTTCGTCACCCACCACAACGCGCTCGACACCGACCTCTACCTCCGCATCGCCAAGGAGCTCTACCTGAAGCGCCTGATCGTCGGCGGGATGGAGCGCGTCTACGAGATCGGGCGCGTCTTCCGCAACGAGGGCATCTCCTACAAGCACAACCCCGAGTTCACGATGCTCGAGTCCTACGAGGCGTACGCGGACTACCACGACGTCATGTCGTTCACCGAGGACCTCGTCTCTCACGTGGCGCGGGAGACGCTCGGGACGACCCGGGTGGAGTTCGAGGGCCACGAGATCGAGCTGGCCGGACCGTGGCCTCGCGTGACCGTGCTCTCTGCCGTCTCGGAGGCGGTCGGACGCGAGGTCACCCTCGACACGCCCGTGGAGGACCTGCGGGAGCTGTGCCGCGCCCACTCCATCCAGCCGAAGGACGGCTGGACCCCCGGGCAGCTCGTGGAGGCCTTGCGCGACGAGGTGGTGGAGAAGCGGATAGTCCAACCCACGATCCTGTGCGACTACCCGATCGAGACCTCGCCCCTGGCCCGAACCCACCGCTCGGACCCCCGCCTCGTCGAGCGGTTCGAGGTGATCGTCGCCGGGCGGGAGCTGGCGAACGCGTTCAGCGAGCTGAACGACCCCCTCGAGCAGCGGCGACGGTTCGAGGTCCAAGCGGCCGCGCGGGAGGCGGGAGACGAGGAGGCGAACCCGATCGACGAGCCCTACGTGCAGGCGCTCGAGTACGGCATGCCGCCCTGCGGCGGGCTGGGCATCGGGATCGACCGGCTGGTGATGCTGCTGGCCGGGAGCCACTCCATACGGGAGGTCATCCTCTTCCCGACGCTGCGTCCGGAGACGTAGGCCGGATCTTCGTCGGGTTGACGCCGGACACCGATGGGTCCAGGGGTTCCCTACCTCCGGTACCGGGTAAACGGGGAGGACGGTCCCACGAGCTGGTCGAGGAGACGGTCGGGGAACAGGAGGGGCCGTCCCGGCGTTCTGAGTATCGACGGGGGCCACAGGTATAATCGCCGCACCTAGCCGACCGGGGTTCCCTACCCCCAGGAGGGCCGAATGTTCGAACGCTTCACCGACCGGGCCCGCCGGGTCGTCGTCCTGGCCCAGGAGGAAGCCCGGCTCCTGAACCACAACTACATCGGGACGGAGCACCTGCTCCTCGGGCTGATCCACGAGGGGGAGGGGCTCGCCGCGAAGGCGCTCGAGTCGCTCAACGTCTCGCTGGAGCAGGTCCGCCAGCAGGTGGAAGAGATGATCGGCGTGGGGACCGCCACGCCTCAGGGCCACATCCCGTTCACCCCGCGCGCCAAGAAGGTCCTGGAGCTCTCGCTGCGCGAGGCGCTGCAGCTGGGCCACAACTACATCGGCACGGAGCACATCCTCCTCGGTCTCCTGCGGGAGGGCGAGGGCGTGGCCGCCCAGGTGCTGATGAAGCTCGCCCTCGACCTGCCGAAGGTGCGCCAGACCGTCATGCACCTCATGCAGGGCTACCAGCAGGCCGGCCCGGAGGGTAAGGGCTCGGGGGAGGCCGGTCCGGCCGGCTCCCTCGTCCTCGACCAGTTCGGGCGCAACCTCACCGCGCTCGCCTCGCAGGCCAAGCTCGACCCCGTCATCGGGCGCTCGAAGGAGATCGAGCGCGTCATGCAGGTCCTGTCCCGGCGCACGAAGAACAACCCGGTCCTCATCGGAGAGCCGGGCGTGGGGAAGACCGCGATCGTGGAGGGCCTGGCCCAGCAGATCGTCGCCGACCACGTGCCCGAGACCCTGAAGGGCAAGCAGATATACACGCTCGACCTGGGAGCGCTCGTCGCCGGGTCCCGCTACCGGGGTGACTTCGAGGAGCGGCTGAAGAAGGTCCTGAAGGAGATCAAGCAGCGCGGCGACATCGTGCTGTTCATCGACGAGCTGCACACCCTCGTGGGAGCTGGCGCGGCCGAGGGCGCGATCGACGCCGCCTCGATCCTGAAGCCGATGCTCGCCCGCGGCGAGCTACAGACGATAGGCGCGACGACGCTCGCGGAGTACCGCAAGCACCTGGAGAAGGACGCCGCGCTCGAGCGGCGGTTCCAGCCCATCCAGGTCGCCGAGCCCTCCGTGACGGACACGATCGAGATCCTGAAGGGGCTGCGCGAGCGGTACGAGCAGCACCACAAGGTCGTGATAACCGACGAGGCGATCGTCGCCTCCGCCAACCTGGCCGACCGCTACATCACCGACCGCTTCCTCCCGGACAAGGCCATCGACCTGATCGACGAGTCCGGCTCGAGGATGCGGCTGCGCCGTCTGTCCCCGCCGCCCGAGCTGAAGGAGATCGACGAGCAGCTGGCCGCGGTGCGGACGGCGAAGGACCGCGCGGTCGAGCAGCAGGAGACCGACGAGGTGCAGCGCCTGCGCGAGCAGGAGACGCAGCTCCAGCGCGACCGCACGGAGACCGAGAAGGCCTGGAGGTCCAACGAGGGCGAGTTCTACGGCGTCATCGGCGAGGAGGAGATCGCCGAGGTCCTCGGCATCTGGACCGGCATCCCGGTCCACCGCCTCACCGAGGAGGAGTCGGCCAAGCTCCTGCGGATGGAGGAGGAGCTCCACCACCGCGTCATCGGACAGGACGAGGCGGTGGCGGCGGTCTCCCGGGCTATCCGCCGCACGCGGGCCGGCCTGAAGGACCCGCGCCGCCCGTCCGGCTCTTTCATCTTCCTCGGGCCCTCGGGCGTGGGGAAGACGGAGCTCGCGAAGACCCTGGCCGAGTTCCTGTTCGGCGACGAGGACGCGCTGATCACGCTGGACATGTCCGAGTACATGGAGAAGCACACGGTCAGCCGCCTCGTCGGCTCGCCTCCCGGCTACGTCGGGTACGAGGAGGGGGGACAGCTCACCGAGCAGGTGCGCCGGCGCCCCTACTCGGTCGTGCTCTTCGACGAGATCGAGAAGGCCCACTTCGACGTCTTCAACGTCCTGCTCCAGATCCTGGAGGACGGGCGACTGACCGACGCGCAGGGCCACCACGTCGACTTCAAGAACACCGTCATCATCATGACCTCGAACCTGGGCACGAGGGACGTGGCCCGGGCCCGAGGGATCGGGTTCTCCTCGGACCAGTCCGACGAGATCTCCTACGACAAGATGAAGGACAAGGTCATGTCGGAGCTCAAGACGAGCTTCCGGCCTGAGCTGCTGAACCGGATAGACGAGGTCATCGTCTTCCACCCGCTGAGCAAGGAGCAGGTGACGACGATCGTCGACCTGATGATCAAGCGGGTCCGGGAGCAGCTCGCGAGCCGGGGTCTCACGCTCGAGCTCACGCACGAGGCGAAGCTGCTCCTCGCCGACAAGGGATACGACCCCGCCCTGGGAGCCCGGCCGCTGCGCCGGACCATCCAGCGGATGGTCGAGGATCCCCTGTCGGAGAAGGTCCTCTTCAAGGAGTTCCGGGCGGGCGATGTCGTGGTCGTCGACGCCGCCGGCGGCGAGATCGTCTTCTCGAGCAGGGCCGGGGAGGCCCTCGAGACGCTCGAGCCGGTGGAGCTGGCCGCCCCAGCCGGCGACGGCTCCTAGCCCGACCCACCGGAGTTGAGGGCCCCGGCCGGCAGGTCGGGGCCCTTTCTCATCCCCCGATCGGGGGGCCCTACGCCCTCGGGGAGGGGAAACGGACCCCGACGCAGAATCGGTTCGTCACGGATGCTGCCGATAGAGGGGTCCAAGGTGCGCCTGATGCGTCTGATCGTCGTCGCCGCCGTCTCGGCGTCGGCCCTCGGCGTCACGGCCCCCGCCCGGGCCCTCGCGCCGAGGTGCGACTACCCGGTGAGCATCTTCACGCGGGTGGGGGTCTTCTCCCCGGCCACGGTGGTGGCCCCCGGGTACCACCCGGGCGCGGTCGGGTGCAACGCCGCCGGAGCCGGCCTGGAAGCGGACACCTTCTACGTCCTGCCCGGGTCGACCGTGGCGCGCGCACGCCTGCTGAGGGCGGTGGATGCGGCTCCCGCCGGGTGCGTCACGAGTCCGGACGGGGGCCTGCTCGACTCCGATGTCTGCGATCCATGGACGCTCGAGAGGGCGATGATGCCCGGCTCGCGGTTCGCGGAGAGCCCCTACGTGCCCCTCGACCCCACGAGGACGGTCGGCACGCTGCAGGCGGAGGCCGAAGGACATGGGGCCTCCAACGTGTACCGGACCCTGGCTCCCTGACCCGTCAGGGGTGCGCGCGGAGCGCGGTGTTCGCGGTCGAGTTGAACGGCTGTCCCTGGTAGGTGCCCGAGTTCTGCCGTTCCCCGCGGACCTCGAACCCGAGGTCCGGTGAGTACCAGTTCGTGCCGGTCGCGGTCCCCTGGAGCTGTGTCCCGAACCGGTAGTCCACCTTCGTCTCGATCCGCCAGGAGCTCCAGGTCCCGGACGGCACCGAGACGTCCTCCCGGCCCGTCAGGCGGATCTCCACGGTGGTCTCGCAGTCCCGCCCGCGACCCGTCTGCGCGGGGTAGGACTCGGCTCGGATCGGGAACCTCAGGATCTGGATGGGCGGGTCGTACGTGCACTCGTATCCGCGGCCGGCGATGTCCAGCCGCATGGATAGGAGCCTCACCCCGTCCCCGGACCACCGGACACGGGTGGTGCTCGAGGACGCCGCCGCGCCGACGCCGGGGGTGTGGGCCGAGTAGACGTCCCCATCGGCTTGGACGATGACCCGCTGGGTGCTGCCCTCGGGATAGGACCGCCCCGCCGGGTCGATCGGGCTGGTCGTGGCGCCGGACAGGTCGTACGTGTAGTCGCCGAGCCTGGGCCGGTTGCTGGTCCCCGGCTGCGCCTGCGGCACCGGCTGGGGGGTCGGGGTGGGGGCTCCCGGCCGCGGCGAGGCGCCGTCTGGAGAGCCACCCGGCGACCCGTCGGCGGCTCTCTCCGGGTCCGGACCCTCGCCCTCCGAGGGATCCGTCGTCGCGCCGGGGCTGGTCGTCGCTCGGGTGGGGCGCTCGCGGCCGTCCTCGCGGCTGCAGGCCGGCACCGCTACGACGAGGGCCAGCGCGGCCAGGATCGTCAGGGTTCGTGACCTCGGGTCCATGAGGGTCCAGTGTCTCAGACGGAGGTCGTGTCCGTGCCCGTCCTTACGCTCTGATCCTCATGAAGACGCGGACCGTCGCCCTCTGCCAGTCGTGCGGCTCCCAACAGCCGCGCTGGACGGGACGTTGTCCGGACTGCGGAGAGTGGGGCACGGTCGTCGAGGAGAGCGCGGCCCCCCGGGCGTCGTCCTCCCC
>DATLFR010000131.1 GCA_035540895.1 Actinomycetota bacterium
GTCCACGTCCAGACGTGCGATGACTGCCGGACGGAGCTCGCCCGGTCGACCGATGTCCGGACGGCCCTGTCCGGGCTCCGTCACGCCACCGTGGCCGTCCCTCCCACGTTGGAAGCGGACATCATCGCCGCGCTCGACCGCACGTGGGGGACCCGGGCCCGCGACGTCGTCACGTCGCACCCCCGGCTGTGGAAGGGGATCGGGGTCGGCGCGGCCGCAGCGGCTGCTGCTACCGCGCTGGGCGTGGTCGTGGTCCGCCGCCGGGTGCGCCCCGGTCTCGCCGCCTAGGCCCGGGGGCAACCCCTCGCCGTGCGGTCTATACTGAACAGGCGTGTTCCCACGCAACCCACCTTAGGGCCGTAGCTCAACTTGGCTAGAGCACCGGTCTCCAAAACCGGGGGTTGGGGGTTCGAGTCCCTCCGGCCCTGCGAGGGAATCAGCGAGGAAGGACGATTGAAGTGAACCGCGAGATCAAGCGGCGGATGAAGCGCGACCAGAAGGCCGCCGAGCGCCAGGCGGCGCGCGGACGTCCACCCGTCGCGCCTCAGCAGCTGCAGAAGCGCGAGCGGGTCGGGATGAAACAGTGGATCCGCGAGATCGTGGCCGAGCTACGTCGCGTGATCTGGCCCAGCCGCCAGGAGGTCATCACGTACTCCATCGTCGTGGTCGTCGTCGTCTCGCTGCTGACCGGCATCGTGTTCCTCATGGACATCGGCTTCTCGGAGGCCGTCATCACCCTGTTCCGTCCTGCGGGGGGCGGCTAGGGCATGCAGGACGAGCAGGCCCGCTATGAACCGGAGACCGATGTGAACCCGACGAACCAGACGGACACCTTCACCACCGAGCGTGACGCCGCGGCCGATCCGGACGTGGAGGCGAGCGCCTACACCGACGAGACCGTCGACGTCTACAACGCGGCGGACGCCGCCGAGGCCTCGGCCGAGACCTCCGCGGTGGCCGACCCCGTCGAGCCCGCTGCTCCGGTGGCTGAGCCCGGACCCCCTCCCACGCCGGCGGCCGAAGCCGTCCCCGAAGACGAGGACGACGAAGACGAGGACGACGAGGACGAGGGCCCGGACCTGTTCCTGCCCGGCGACTGGTACGTCGTCCACACCTACGCGGGTTACGAGAACAAGGTGAAGGCGAACCTGGCCTCCCGTATCTCCTCGATGAACATGGAGGACAAGATCTACGACGTGGTCGTCCCCACCGAGGAGGTGATGGAGCTCAAGCAGGGGAAGAAGCAGATGGTCCAGCGCAAGGTCTTCCCCGGCTACATCCTCGTCCGGATGGTCCTCGACGACGACTCTTGGTACGTCGTCCGCAACACCCCCGGTGTGACGGGCTTCGTCGGCCCCACGGGAGCCAAGCCCACCCCGCTCGACCACGCGGAGGTGGCCAAGATCCTCGCTCCGAAGGACGAGGAGCGGGTGCGCCCACGCCTCGAGTACGAGGAGGGCGAGGTCGTCAGCGTCATCTCCGGTGCGTTCGCCGGTATGAGCGGTCCCATCTCGGAGATCAACGCCGACCAGCAGACGGTGAAGGTGCTGGTCGACATCTTCGGCCGGGAGACCCCGGTCACCCTGCCGTTCGATCACGTAGCGAAGCTGTAGGAGCGAGAGAGATGTCCAAGAAGGCCAAGAAGGTCGCCGCGATGCTGAAGCTCCAGCTGCCCGCTGGACAGGCGAGCGCGGCTCCGCCCGTCGGTCCCGCCCTGGGTCAGCACGGGCTCAACATCGGGGAGTTCGTCCGCCAGTACAACGAGGCGACGTCGAAGCAGGCTGGGACCGTCATCCCGGTCGAGATCACCGTGTACGCCGACCGCACGTTCGACTTCGTCCTGAAGACCCCGCCCGCGGCCGTCCTGATACGCAAGGCGGCCGGGATCGAGAAGGGGTCCCCGGAGCCGAACCGCAACAAGGTGGCCACGATCAACCGCAAGCAGGTCCGCGAGATCGCCGAGACCAAGATGGCCGACCTCACCGCCAACGACGTCGAGGCGGCCATGAAGATCATCGAGGGAACCGCCCGGTCGATGGGCGTCAAGGTGGAGTGACGAGATGGTGAAGACAGCGAAGCGCCTTCAGCCCGCGCTCGAGCGGATCGACCGCGACAAGCTCTACACGCCCGCCGAGGCGATCGATCTCGTCAAGGACCTCGCCAAGGCCAAGTTCGACGAGACCGTCGAGGTCGCGTTCAAGCTCGGCGTCGATCCCAAGAAGGCAGACCAGATGCTTCGCGGAACCGTCTCGCTCCCGGCCGGCTCCGGGAAGACGGTCCGGGTGGCGGTCTTCGCAGCCGGCCCGGCCGCCCGGGAGGCCGAGGAGGCCGGCGCCGACGTGGTCGGGTCCGACGACCTGATCGAGCGCGTCCAGGGCGGCTGGTTCGAGTTCGACGCCGCCATCGCGACGCCGGACATGATGCCCAAGGTCGGGAAGATCGGGAAGATCCTCGGACCGCGTCAGCTCATGCCGAACCCGAAGACGGGGACGGTCACCCCCGACGTCGGCAAGGCGGTGACGGAGATCAAGGGCGGGAAGGTCAACTACCGGACGGACAAGTTCGCCAACGTCCACGTGATCCTGGGCAAGGCGTCGTTCTCGCGGGAGGACCTGCTGCGCAACTTCACGGCGGTCCTCGATGAGGTCATCCGGGCCAAGCCGTCCGCTGCGAAGGGGAAGTACGTCCGCGGCATCACGATCTCGTCCACCATGGGCCCCGGGGTCCCGGTGGACCCGAACGTGACACCGCGCGACATCGTCGCGACGCAGTAGGCCCGCCGGGCCGATATACTGTCCGCTGCCGTAGACAGCAGGTCCCATCAGGGCGAAGGCTCTCCGGAGCGCCTGCCGAGGTGAAGCGCATGGCTCCCAGCCGTGTGCGGCCTCGGCCCTCGTCCGAAGTGGGACGGGGGTTTCATCATGCCGGATACATACGAGGTCAAGGTCAGGCCCGAGAAGGTCGAGGCCATCGCGAAGATCCGCGACAGTCTCGAACGGGCGGGCGCGATCGTGCTCACGGAGTACCGCGGGCTGACGGTCGGCGAGCTGGCGGAGCTCCGCACGAAGCTGGCCGAGTCCGAGGTCGAGTACCGCGTCGTCAAGAACACGCTGACGGCGCGCGCGGCTGCGGAGATAGGGATAGAGGGGCTCGACGGGCTCCTCGAGGGGCCCACCGCCGTCGCGTTCCTGTACGGGGACCCCGTCTCGGGCACGAAGGCCCTGACGACGTTCGCGGACGACCACCCCGCGCTCGTCGTCAAGGGCGGGCTGCTCGAGCGGCGGCTCATGTCGAAGGAGGAGACCCAGGCGCTCGCCAAGGTCGATCCCCTGGACGTCTCGCTCGCGAAGATCTGCGGGTCGCTCCAGTCTCCGCTGGCCGCGATCGCCGCCACCCTGGAGGCGCCGCTCGGCCGGATCGTTTACGTGTTGGAACAGCTAGCAGCTCGAGGAGAGTGACAGCCATGGCTATGACGGTCGACGACGTTTTCGAGGCGATCAAGGGGATGTCCGTCCTGGAGGCGGCCGAGCTCGCCAAGAGGATGCAGGACGAGTTCGGGATCCAGGCGGCCGCCCCCGTGGCCGTGGCCGCTCCCGGCGCTGCCGCAGGCGACGGAGGCGGAGCAGCCGCCGAGCAGGACGAGTTCACGGTCATCCTGCAGGCCGCCGGCGACAAGAAGATCCAGGTCATCAAGGAGGTGCGCGCGGTCACGAGCCTCGGCCTCAAGGAGGCCAAGGACCTCGTAGACGGCGCTCCCAAGCCCGTGAAGGAGGGCGTCGACAAGGAGGAGGCCGAGAAGATCAAGGCCGCCCTCGAGGGAGCCGGCGCCACCGTCGAGATCAAGTAGCAGAGCTCAGCGTGGGTCCGCGGCGCGCAGCGCCGCGGACCCGTACGCTGGGGGCGCACCCGCGGGGCGTTGACGCTCCCCCGAGGCGTCCATACGATTGGGTTCCACCCGACAGGAGGTTCGATGGCAGAGGTTGGCGACACGGTCGAAGGTGTCGTTGAGCGTTTGGCACCTTACGGCGCCTTCGTCGCTCTCGACACCGGGGAGAAGGGCCTGATCCACATCTCGCAGGTAGATCGGTCCTATGTGAAGGACGTGAAGGAGTTCCTGCGGGAGAACGACCGGGTGACCGTGAAGGTCCTGGGGATGAAGCCCGACGGCAAGCTCGACCTGTCGATCAAGGCCCTCCAGGAGCCCGACCCGCGCGAGCGCCGGCCCCTGCGCCGCGGGCAGGACCCCGAGTTCGAGAAGATGCTGAAGTCCTACCTGCGCCGCTCCAACGAGCGGTTGGCGGACATCAAGCGTCGCGATCGCGGAAGGCTCGGCTGAGCCAGGACCGCTTCGAGCTCGACCCGCGTGATCGTGCCGCGGTCGAGCTGCAGCTGGGGCGACCCCTTCGGGGCGAGGTCCGCGTCGCCGCCCGTTGCCCCTGCGGGCTCCCAGCGGTCGTCGAGACCCACCCCTACGCCGACGGCGTCCCCTTCCCGACCCTGTTCTGGCTCACGTGCCGCAGGGCGTCCTCCGCCATCGGGGGTCTGGAGGGTACGGGGTTCATGCGCCGGGTGAACGACCGGCTCGGCGAGGACGCGTCCTTCCGTGAGGCTTTCGACCGGGCCCAGCGTGACTACGTCCGGAGGCGCAACGAGCTGGCGGTGCTCGAGGGGTCGGG
>DATLFR010000132.1 GCA_035540895.1 Actinomycetota bacterium
CCACCGCGCCGGCTGCGCCGCCCGCCCAGGAACCCGAGGTCGCGCCCGAACCGGAGCCGGAGCCGCTCGACCTCCCTCCGCCTCCCTCTCCCGACGCGTACGGCGCCTGGGACCTGCCACCGGACGATCCGGGCAGGTAGCCCCACCTGCGCAGGAGCCCGGGAGCCGGGCGCCGCGTTTGCGGCCGGGGGCTGACTCCGACAACATAGGGCGGTCCCCGACATCACCTGTCATCGACATCCGACAAGGAGGCAGCGTTGCTGGCACGCGTAACCTACGGGTTGGTCGTAGCCGCCCTCATCGCGCTCGTCCTCGGGATCTTCGTCCTCGACGACAACAACACGATGCTGTACGTCTCGATCGCCCTGTCGATCCTGTGCATCGCGCTCGTCGTCTTCGGCGCGGCCCGACGGGCGAAGTACGTGTCCCCCGAAGGGGAGGCCGCACCTGAGCCCGACGTGATCGAAGCCACCGACGACGCCTCGACCGAAGTGGTCGCGTCCGACGAGGTCCTCACCGCGTTCGACGAGGACGCGACCTGGGACGACGAAGAGGAAGAGGACGAGGAAGAGGACGAGGACGACGAGGAGGAGGAGGTATCTCCCGCTCCTCGACGCTCCGCCTCGAAGGCGAAGGCCGCGCCGAAGAAAGCCGCGAGCCGAGGCGGCGCCAAGAAGACCGCTGCCGCGGCGACGAAGACGCGCGCGAAGGCGGGCAGCTCTTCGAAGAAGGTCGTCGTGGTCCCCGGCCGGGATCGGTACCACACCGCCGGGTGCCGCTTCGTGAAGGGCAAGGACGACACGGAGGAGATCGCCGCCGCGACGGCCAAGCGCCGCGGCTACGAGCCCTGCAGCGTCTGCAGCCCCGACTAGCTCAGACGCGCCGCCGGAACACGTCCGTGTCGAGGTTCGCGACGCGGTCGAGGAACAGGACGCCGTCGAGGTGGTCCATCTCGTGCAGGAGCGCCCTGGCCTCGAACGCGTCCGCGCGGACCACGGTGGGATCCCCGCTGCGGTCGGTGCCGCGGACCGTGATGCGTTCAGGCCGGCGCACGTTGGCGGTGAGGTCGGGCAGGGACAGGCAGCCCTCCCGCGCCACCTCGGCCCCTTCCGACCAGACCAGCTCTGGGTCGAACATGACGATGAGCCCGTGGCAGGACCTCGCCCGCCGGTGGCCGGTGACGTCCACGACGACGCAGCGACGCAGGACCCCCACCTGGTTCGCGGCGAGCCCGACGCAGCGCTCGTGTGACCTCATCGTGTCGACCAGGTCCTGCGCGAGCCGCAGGGCGTCGCGGTCGGGGGCTCCCACGGGTACGGCCGTCTGCTTCAGGACGGGGTCCGGGTAGGTCCGGACCGGGAGGACCGCCACGCCTACAGGATGTCCTCGTCCAGCGGACGCAGGGAGACGTCCACCCCGATCTCCGCGGCCAGACCCGTCAGGGTCCGCTCCAGCTCCTCGGCCCCCGGGTCCGGCGGGACGCTCAGCTCGAGCATCACCGCGTAGACGGGGTCGGCCCCCCCAACGAGCCGGGAGTTCAGGTCCGTGATGTTCACTCCGCGCGTCGCGAGGGCCTCGCTCACCCTGAAGATGATCCCCGGACGGTCCGCACCGTAGACGGTGAGGATGTGCGACGCGGCCGCGTCCGAAGGCGTGTCGTCGACCGGCAGGACGGACAGGGTCAGTCCCGTCCCCCGGCAGGCTTCCTGCAGCGCGTCCTCGAGCGCCTCGGCCGACGCTCCCTCGGCGGCACTGAGGATGAGCATGATCGAGAAGTTCCCGCGCAGCAGGGTCATGGACGCGTCCTCGACGTTGCACCCGTGCTCGTACAGCACCCGGGCGACCGCCGCGACGATGCCGGGGCGGTCCCGTCCGATCGCGGCCAGGGCGAACGAGGGCATCAGCGCAGCTCTACGCGGACCTCGTGCCCCTCGACGGCGATGGTGTCCGCGCCGTCGGCGAGCGACGCATCCAGGGTGAGCTCGGTAGCCAGGACCTCCTCGGCCACGTAGGCCTCGTGCGCGCGTACGGCGCGCATCACCTCGTCCGGCCCGGCCAGCGCGAGGGAGACGCGGTCCGTGACCTCCCGGCCCTGGGCCTTGCGGAGGTTCTGGAGCTGATGGACCAGCTCCCGGGCGATCCCCTCTGCCCTCAGCTCGTCGTCCAGCTCCAGGTTGAGGGAGACCCCGTAGGGCGCCTGGTAGGCGAAGGCCGTCCCTTCGGCCGGTTCGCGCCGGATGTCCACGTGGTCGATCGTCACGCGTACGACCGTCCCGTCGTCGAGGTCGATATCGACCGCCTGGCCGGCCTCCAGCGTGTCAGCCACCTCGGCCGCCACGTTGTGGACCTGCGGGTCGACCAGCGCCTTGGCGAGCATCCCCACCCGCGGCCCCAGCTCCGGTCCGGCCACCCGATAGTTGGGGCGGAGGGAGACGTGGACGAGGGTCCCTACGTCCTCGGCGAAGGAGATCCGGCGGACGTTGAGCTCCTCGGCGATCAGGTCCGCCGCCCGCTCGGCGTCGGCGCGGTACTCGGCCGGCACGAGCAGGACCGCTTCCGAAAGCGGCTGGCGCACCTTCACCTGTGCGTCGCTGCGCGCGGAGTGCCCGAGGGAGACGAGGGTCCGGGCCACGGCCATCGTCTCCGCGAGCGCGGGGTCGATCAGCCTGCTCTCGGCCCGCGGGAAGTCGGTCAGGTGGACCGAATCGGGAGCCTGCGGGTTCACGCCCACGACGAGGTTGCGGTACATCGCCTCGGCGATGAACGGGGCGAACGGCGCCAGGACCCGGGCGAGCTCGCTGAGGCAGGTCCACAGGGTCCAGTACGCGGCGTTCTTGTCCGCTCCCTCGGCATCGGTCCGCGCCTCCCGCCAGAACCTGCGTCGCGAGCGCCGGACGTACCAGTTGGACAGGTCGTCCACGAACTCCACGATCCGGCGTCCGGCGCGCAGCGCGTCGAAGGACTCCAGCCCCTCGCTCACCTCCTCGATCGTCTGGTGGAGCTCGGAGAGGATCCACCGGTCGAGGTCGGGACGCAGCTGGGGCTCGACGAGCGGCCACTCCTTCGGGTCGAAGCCGTCGATGTTCGCGTACGTCACGAACAGCCGGTACACGTTCCAGAGCGTGAGGAAGGGACGACGGGCGACCTGGTCGAGCATCTCGTGGGAGATGCGGCGGCTCTCGCCGGGGGGTCCGGCCGTCATGAAGTAGAAGCGGCAGACGTCCGATCCGTACCGTTCGAGGAGCTCCCAGGGGTCGATCACGTTGCCCAGCGACTTGGACATCTTCCGGCCCTCGCCGTCGACGAGGTGACCGTGGCACACGACGTTGCGGAACGCCGTGTCGTCGAAGAGCAGGACTCCCTCCGCCATCAGCGTGTAGAACCACCCGCGCGTCTGGTCGACGGCCTCGGCGATGAAGTCGGCCGGGAACCGCCTCCGGAACGTCTCCAGGTCGTGGTGGGGGTAGCCGTGCTGGGCGTACGGCATGGCTCCGGAGTCGTACCAGACGTCGATCACGTCGGGGATGCGCCGAGCCTGCTCCCCGCAGTCCGGACAGTCGAAGACGACCTCGTCCACGAACGGGCGGTGCAGATCGAGCCCGGACAGGTCCTGTCCGGAGCGGCGGCCCAGGTCGGCGGCCGATTCCACGGGGGTGGCGTGTCCCTGGGGGCACCGCCAGATCGGGAGCGGCGTACCCCAGAACCGGTACCGGCTGAGCGACCAGTCCACGTTGTTCTCGAGCCAGCGTCCGTACCGTCCATCGCGGATGTGCTCCGGCACCCAGTTCACCTTCGAGTTCACCTCGAGCAGGCGCTCGCGCATCTGCGTCGTCCGCACGTACCACGACGTCAGCGCGTAGTAGAGGAGCGGCGAGTCGCACCGCCAGCAGTGGGGGTAGGGGTGGACGTGGTCGCCCGCCCGCAGCAGGCGTCCGCGCTCGCGCAGGTCGGAGATGATGTCGGGGTCGGCCTCCTTGACGAACCGGCCCGCGTAGGGCGGGATCAGTCCGGTGAAACGGCCCGAGCGGTCCACGGGGTTGAAGGTCGGGATCCCCGCCCGGCGGCACGTCTCGAGGTCCTCTGCGCCGAAGGCGGCGGTCATGTGGACGAGACCGGTCCCCTCGTCGGTCGTGACGAACGCGCTGCCGTCCAGCACCCGCCACGCGGTATCGGCGAGCTCGGGCATCGCCTCCCCCGCGAACGGGAACGGTGGCTCGTACCGGGTGCCGAGCAGCGTGGAGCCGGGGAAGGTGTCCAGCACGGTCGCTCCCTCGCCCAACGCCTCTCCGACCAGGTCGGCCGCCACGACGAGCCGGCGCCCGTCGTGCTCCACCAGCGCGTAGGCGATCTCCGGATGGACCGCGACCGCCAGGTGCGACAACAGGGTCCAGGGAGTGGTCGTCCAGATGGCCAGCTCGGCTCCCGCGAGGGGTCCGTCGCCGGTGACCGCGAAGGCCGCGTACAGCGACGGGTCCGAGACGTGCCGGTAGACGTCCGGCTGTCCGAGCTCGTGGTCCGAGAGCGGCGTCTCGCACCGGGGGCAGTAGGGGACGACCTTGTCGTCCTCGTAGAGCAGGCCCCGCTTGTGGAGCTGGGTGAGCGACCACCAGACCGACTCGATGTAGTGGTTGTCCATCGTCCGGTAGGCGTTCTCGTAGTCGAGCCAGAACCCGAGCCGCTGGCTGAACCGCTCCCATTCGGCCACGTACTCCTGCACCGACTCCCGGCACAGCTGGTTGAAACGCTCGATCCCGTGGTCGATCACCTGCTGCTTGCGGGTGAAGCCGAGCTTGCGCTCGACCTGGATCTCGACCGGGAGCCCGTGGCAGTCCCAGCCCGCCTTCCGCGGCACGTACAGTCCGCGCATCGTCGCGAACCTGGTGTAGATGTCCTTGAAGAAGCGGGCCATCATGTGGTGCGTGCCCGGAGGCGCGTTGGCGGTGGGGGGGCCCTCGTAGAAGACGAACTCGTTCGCCCCCTCCCGGTGGCGCAGGGTCCGGCCCGGGACGTCCTCGGCCCGCCAGAAGGCCAGGACCTCCTCCTCCACGGACGGGAAGCTCACGTCCTTCGGGACCGGCCTGTGCATGGAACCCTCCTGAGCAGCGGTGATGGTCGTCTAGTGTACGCAGCGGACGTCGATCGTTCGGAGCAACCGCCGCGGCGGCCGGGGGGCGCGTCCGGGGCGGCGTCCGAGATTGTTTGACGGGGTTTCTGGGGGCCTGCTAGGGTCCGGGCGTCCCGGGGCCCCTTCCAGCTGGAGGCGCGTTTGGCGAAGCCGAAACCTAAGTCGGCGAAGGACCTCGCAGCCGTCCGGGCGAAGCTGGAGAAGAAGCGCGACGAGCTCGTCACGCAGATGGCCGACCTGGCGCGGGCGCAGGAGGCCCAGGCCGAGATGGGGGAGACGGCCGACGAGTTCGGCGACTCCGGCCAGGCCACCCTGGAGCGGGAGCAGGACCTGTCCGTCGTCGAGAACCTCCGCGACCTGTTGGACAAGGTCGAGCGCGCCCTCGACAAGGTGGCGGACAAGACGTACGGCACCTGCGAGACGTGCGGAAACGCGGTCGAGGCGGCCCGGATCAAGGCCCTGCCGTACGCCACGCAGTGCATCGAGTGCGCGCGCCGTACGGCGCGCTTCGGCTGACCTCGGGCCGGGATGCGGCTCGCATACGCGGCGGTGGCCGCGGCCGTCGTCGCCGCCGACCAGCTGACGAAGCTCGCCATCGTGCGGACCCTCCCCGAGGGCGCCTCCGTGCCGCTGGTGGAGGGGCTCGTCGACATCGTCCACGTCCGCAACCCCGGCGCGGCCTTCGGACTGTTCCGTGGAGCCACCGCCTTCCTCGTGCTGGCCGCAGCGGTGGGGGTCGGCGTGTTCACGCTGATCCTCCTGCGCCGGCCTCCCGTCGTGACGGGGATCGCGGCGGGGCTGGTCGCGGGGGGCGCCCTCGGCAACCTGCTCGACCGTGTGTTCCGTCCCTGGCCGTTCCGCGGCACCGTCGTCGACTTCATAGACATCGGGTGGTGGCCCGCCTTCAACGTCGCCGATATCGCGGTCACGGTGGGGGCCGGGCTCCTGATACTCACCGGGATGCGTGAGGGACGGGAAGATACTGGGGGCGATGAGACGGCTGAGGATCGAGGTCCCGGAGAGTGAGGACGGCGAGCGCCTGGACGCCGTCCTGGCGCGCGTGGGAGGCCTCTCGAGGACGCTGGCCGGACGGCTGGTCGCCGAAGGGTCCGTGACCGTGGACGGACAGCCGGCTCCCAAGGCGTACCGGCTCTCGTCCGGACAGGTGGTCGAGGCGGAGGTCGTCCCCGACCAGGTCCCGTCTCCCGACGAGCAGCCGGAGGTCGAGGTGGTCTGGGAGGACGACCACCTCCTGGTGGTGGAGAAGCCGTCCGGTCTCGTGGTCCACGGGGCCCCCGGCCTGCGCGAACCCACCCTCGTCACCGCACTCGCCGCGACCGGACGCCCGCTGGCGCCGCGCGCGGGGGAGGAGCGCCCGGGGGTGGTCCACCGGCTGGACCGCGAGGTCTCCGGGTTGCTCGTGGTGGCCAAGTCCGACCGGGCGCACGAGGCGCTGGTCGATGCGATGTCCGGACGGCGGGTGCGCCGCCACTACGTCGCCCTCGTGGCCGGGAGCCCGGCCACCGACCGGGGCACGATAGACGCGCCGATCGGACGTCACTCGCGGCACCGGACGCGCATGGCGACCGTCGCGTCGGGGAAGCCGGCGGTCACCCATTTCCGGGTGCGCGAGCGCTTCCGGGAGGCGTCGCTGCTCGACGTCCAGCTCGAGACGGGCCGGACCCACCAGATCCGCGTGCACCTCGAGGCCGTCGGGCACCCGATCGTGGGGGACCCCCACTACGCCAACGACCCGACCCTGGCCAGACGTCTGGGGCTGGCCCGTCCCTTCCTGCACGCGGCGCACCTGGAGCTCGACCATCCCGTGGGCGGACGGCCCCTGGCCTTCGACAGCCCGCTCCCGCCCGAGCTCGCCGCGGCGCTCGAAGAGGTGGCGCGGTGAACCTGTCGCGGTCACAGCAGTACACGGTCCTCGCGGTGCTCGGGGTCGCGCTCGTGGTTGGGACGATGGCGAACGAGCTGATGAGGGCCAGGACGGGACCGGGGGGAGGGGGTCCGGTCGCGACCCCGGCCGGGGAGCTGGGGCCGACGCCCGGTCCGGACGCGGAGGGGTACATCTCGCAGAAGCGCGCCCACCTGAACCTGGTCGCGTCCTCGGAGCCGGGACGTCCGGCGGCGGCGCTCGTCTCCTTCTCGCGGATGCTGACGGCGTCCGAGGCGGCCGCTCTCCTCGGCGGGATGCGTCACGACGCGGTCTTCCTCCGCTACCCGGGGTCGGACGCCGAGGCGGCCACGGTCTCGGGCGGGCTGGAGGAGGCCGTCTCCGCACGCGCCGAGGTGCTCATCTCCGCGCGCACCGAGGAGCTGGCCGACCTCGAGGCCCGGGTTCCCGGTGCGCCCCCGGAGGAGCGCACCGAGCTCGAGCGCCAGATCTCAGAGCGGCGGACGTGGGTGGAGCAGATGGGAGCGGGGTGCGCCTGCGTCTACGCGGTGGCGGTCCGGGGATCGACCCTGGGCAGCCTGCGGGAGCTCGGCTCCCGCGGAGAGGTCCGCCTGGTCGACGTCCCGGACCCGCCCGTCGCCGACCTGCGCGGATGGGAGCTGCGCCCCATCCTCCCCGCGTCCTAGCGCCCGAACGTGAGGTACAGGGCGGAGGTCCGGAAGCCCATCCGCTCGTAGACCGGGCGGCCCATCACCGACGCCTGCAGGACGGCCGCCCTCGCTCCCCTGCGCAAGCCCTCCTCGATCGCGGCCCAGGTCATCGCCTCGCCGTAGCCGCGCCGGCGGTGCGAGGGCAGCGTCGAGATCGAGTACACCCCGGCCACGTCGCCGGTCATGATCAGGACCCCGGTGGCCACGGGCTCGCCTCCCTCCGACCCGAGGAAGGTCGCCGTCCCCTCGGCCTCGGCCAGCGTCGCCGGGAACATCGAGCTCATGAGGTCGGGAGGCGCGCCGAAACCGAGAGCCGAGGTGTGCACGAACCCGGCGTAGTCGTCCGTCCCGACCCGGCGGATCCGCAGACCCGACGGAGCCGGGGGCCTATCGTCCGGGAGCGGGTAGAGCGACATCCCCGGGAGGGGGTCCTGCTCGACCAGGCCGGCCTCGGACGCTGCCCGGCCGATGGCGGGCTCGGCTCCCTCTCTCGCCCGGACGACGAACGGGAGCCCCTTCGCGTCTAAGTGGGAGACGGCGGCCGCCAGCTCGGAGACGGGGTCGTCGAGGGGTCCGATCACGAAGACCACGTTGAAGTAGGGGACGGGTGCCCCCGACTCGGCGATCAGGAGGGAGCCCCGGTCGATGAACCGGCCCTGGGGCAGGTGCTCGGCGATCAGCCTCATGGAGTGGACGTAGGACTCGTCCCCCGCCTCGACGAGCGCCCGGTCGTCCATGCGGGCGAGTGTAACGGGTCTGACCTGCGCGTTAGGGGCTGTCCCAGCGGGCCGATACGATGCCCCCGATGCCGCGTCCGACACGTGCCACCGCGCGCCCGCGAGCCACCGACGGGGGAGGAGCTTGAGCCGCGACTCGATGGTCCACCTGCACGTCCACACCGAGTACTCGATGCTGGACGGCGCGGCGAGGGTCCGGGAGCTCGTGGCGGAGGCCGTCCGGCTGGGGATGCCGGCCCTCGCCGTCACCGACCACGGGGTGACGTACGGGCTGGTCGACTTCTACGAGGCGTGCAACGACGCCGGGATCAAGCCGATCCTCGGGTGCGAGCTCTACCTGGCCAGGGAGTCCCGGTTCTCGAAGCTGCCCGGCGAGGACAACCCGAAGACGATCCAGCACATGACGGTGCTCGCACGCGACGCGGCGGGTTACCGGAACCTCCTCAAGCTCGCGACCGACGCCTCCCTGGAGGGGTACTACTACCGGCCGCGGGTGGACAAGGACCTGATCGCCTCCCACTCCGACGGGCTGATCGGGACGACGGGGTGCCTCAACGGCCACGTACCGCGCCTGCTCCTCGAGGGACGCACGGAGGACGCCCTGAAGGCCGCCTCCGAATGGAAGGACATCTTCGGCCCGGAGAACTTCTACATCGAGCTCCAGGACCATGGGATCGCCGACCAGGCGGCCGTGAACCCGGGCCTGCTGGAGATCGCCGACCGCCTGTCGATCCCCACGATCGCCACGAACGACCTCCACTACGTCTCCCGGTCCGACGCCGAGGCGCACGACGTCCTGCTCTGCATCCAGACGGGGGCCACGCAGGACGACCCGCACCGGTTCCGGTTCGACGGCGACCAGTTCTTCCTCAAGTCGCGTGAGGAGATGGAGCTCGCGCTCCCGCACCACGTCGACGCTATCGACCGCACCCTCGACGTGGCGGAGATGTGCGACGTCAAGATCCAGTTCGGAGAGCTGCAGCTCCCCGACTTCAAGCCGCCGGACGGAACCTCTCTCGACGAGTACCTAGTGCGGGTCACGTACGAGGGGGCCCGGCAGCGTTACGGCGACCCTCTGCCGGCCGAGGTGCGGGACCGACTTGAATACGAGCTCGGCGTGATCCGCGACATGGGGTTCCCCGGCTACTTCCTGATCGTCGCCGACCTGGTCAACTGGGCGCGCTCGCAGGGGATCCGGGTGGGGCCGGGACGCGGTTCGGCCGCCGGGTCGTGCGTCTCGTACTGCCTGGGGATCGTGGGCCTGGACCCGATCGCCTACAACCTGGTCTTCGAGCGCTTCCTCAACCCCGAGCGCCGCTCCATGCCCGATATCGACATCGACTTCGACGAGCGCCGCCGCGGCGAGGTGATCAAGTACCTGCGAGCGAAGTACGGCGAGGACCGGGTCGCCCAGATCATCACCTTCTCCACGATCAAGGGGAAGATGGCGATCCGGGACTCGGCGCGGGTCCTGGGCCTCCCTTACGTCGTGGGGGACAAGCTCGCCAAGATGTTCCCCCGTCCGCTCCTCGGCAAGGACCCGCCGCTGCGCGCGTGCTTCGACCGCGACCCCAAGTGGAGCCACGCGTTCACGGAGGGCGTCGAGCTGCGCAAGGCCTACGCGGAGGACCCGGAGGCCAAGAGGGTCCTCGACGCCGCCCTGAAGCTCGAGGGCCTGAGACGCCAGACCTCGGTGCACGCCGCGGCGGTGGTCATCGGACGGGAGCCGCTGCTCGAGCACACCGCACTCCAGCGCACCGACAACGGGGACATCGTCACCCAGTTCGAGATGGGGGCGGTCGAGCGTCTCGGGCTGCTCAAGATGGACATCCTCGGTCTCTCGAACCTGACGGTGATCGACCTCACCCTCGACCTGCTCCGCAAGAGGGGCGTCGAGGTGGATATCGACGAGATCGAGCAGGACGACCCGCGCGTCTTCGAGATGCTGCAACGCGGCGAGTCCGACGGGATGTTCCAGATGGAATCGGAGGGGATGCGCAAGCTCCTCAAGGCACTGCGCCCCGACCGCTTCGAGGACATCGTCGCCCTGATCGCGCTCTACCGCCCGGGGCCGATGAACGAGATCCCCCACTACATCGAGGGGAAGCACCACCCAGAGAAGATCTCCTACCTCCATCCCCTGATGAAGGAGCTGACGGAGGACACCTATGGGGTGATCGTGTACCAGGAGCAGATCCTCCAGCTCCTGCAGCGGGTCGCCGGGTACACGGCCGGACAGGCCGACGAGGTCCGCCGCGCCATCGGGAAGAAGAAGGAGGACCTGATGGCCAAGGAGGAGCCTCGGTTCCTCCAAGGCGCTATGGACCACGGCCTCACCCACGAGCAGGCGAAGCACCTCTGGGACCTCATCAAGCCCTTCGCCGGGTACTCGTTCAACCGCGCCCACGCCGCCTGTTACGGCGTCGTCGCGTACCAGACGGCTTGGCTGAAGGCGCACTACCCGGTCGAGTACCTGTCCGCCCTGCTCACCTCCTGCCAGGACTCGAAGGACGACAAGACCAAGTACCTCGGGGTCGCCCGCAAGATGGGGGTGAAGGTCCTGCCCCCGGACGTGAACCGGTCCCAGTCGGCCTTCGCGCCCGACCCCGACGAGCCGGACGCGGTCCGGTTCGGGCTGGCGGGGATCCGCAACGTGGGTGAGGGGGTCGTCGAGCACATCCTCACCGCGCGTCGGGAGGGAGGACCGTTCAGGGATTTCTTCGATTTCTGCTGGCGGGTCGACGTGTCCGTGCTGAACAAGAGGGTGGTCGAGTCGCTGATCAAGGCGGGCGCTTTCGACATGGGCGACCCTCCGGTCCACGAGCGGGGGGGCCTGCTCGAGGTGTTCGAGTCGACCGTCGAGCAGATCCTGTCCGTCCGCCGCAAGGAGCAGGACGGGTACGTCTCGCTGTTCGACGACCCGTCCGGGGGCGGGGACGGGGCCCGGACGCTCGTCGGGTCCGACATGACGGTGCCTCGCACCGAGCTCTCGAAGTCCGTCCGGCTCGCCTACGAGAAGGAGATGCTGGGGCAGTACGTGACGGACCACCCTCTGCTCGGGATCGAGAACATCCTGGCCTGCCAGACGGACACCTCGATCGCCACGGTCACCGAGGGGGGCGACGGACAGGTCGTCACCGTGGCCGGGATCGTCACGAAGGTCGGCAAGAAGTTCACGCGCAAGGGCGACCTGATGTACCTGATCGACCTGGAGGACCTCGAGGCGAGCGCGGAGGTCATCGTCTTCCCCGCCGTCGCCGAGAGATCGAACGGTCTGGTGGAGGTGGACAGGGTTCTGGTCGTGAAGGCCAAGATCGACCGCAAGGAGGACATCCCGAAGCTCGTCGCGCTCGAGCTGTCCGAGCCGGACATGGAGGTGCTCGACAAGCCCGTCCGGGTGGTCGTCGACGCGGATCGTTGCACACCGGCACTCGTCTCCGACCTCAAGCGCGTCCTGTCCGATCACCCCGGCAAGACGCCCGTCCTCCTGCACCTGAGGTCGAAGGGGAAGACGAAGGTGTTCCGGCTGGGAGCCGAGTTCCGGGTGGACGCCGACTCGGGCTGCGTCGACCGGCTACGGCTGATGCTGGGCCACGACGGCGTGCTGCTCTAGATATCCAGCGCCGCCAGGGCCGACTCGACCCCGCGGTGGAAGGTCGGGAACGCGTAGATCGTGTGCCTCAGCCGGGAGACCGGCACCTTCTCGCCGATGGCCAGGGTGAGCATGCCGACGACCTCGCCCCCACGGGGGCCGACGCAGATCGCGTTCACGAGCGTCCCCGTCCGACGGTCGGCGCCGAGCTTGATGACGTCGGTCTCGCCGTCGCCGTTTATCCACCCGCGGCTGGACGAGGGAGCGGCCGAGACGGCCGTCACGAGGTCGACCCCCTGCTCGCGCGCCGCGTCGTCGGTCGGACCGGCCACCCCGATCTCGGGGTCGGTGAAGATGACTCGAGGGAGAGCGGTGTAGTCGGCCTCCTCGGTCGGCTCCCCGAGGATGTCGGCGGCGGCGATCCGGGCCTGGTAGACGGCCACGTGGGTGAACGGCCCCTTCCCGGTCACGTCGCCGATGGCCCACACTCCCTCGACGGGCGTGCGCAGACGTCCGTCCACGGGTACGAACCTGTCCGCTTCGATGCCGGCCGCGTCCAGCCCGAGCTGGTCGGCGTCGGTGCGCCGTCCGGTCGCCACGAGTAGGCGCTCCCCGCGGAGGGTGCTGCCGTCCTGGAAGGTGACGGTGAAGGTCTCCCCGTCGTAGGCGACCGAGGTGGAGCGCACCTCGTAGCGGACGTCGATCCCCTCCCGCTCGAAGGCCCGGCCGAGCACCTCCCCGGCGGTCGGATCCTCGATGGCGAGGAGCCGGTCGTGGACCTCGGCCAGGTGGACCTCGCTCCCGAACCGGTGGAAGACCTGGGCCATCTCGACCCCGACGGCGCCGCCGCCCAGGATCACGATCGACCGGGGGAGGGTGTCGGTCTCCAGCGCGTCGCGGTTCGTCCAGTAGGGGGTGCCGGCGAGCCCCTCGACGGGGGGGATCGCGGGCTTCGTCCCCGTGGCGACCACGATCGCCCGTTCGGCCTCGAAGTCGCGGTCGCCGGTGGTGACGGTCCGCGGCCCGGTCAGGCGGGCCGTTCCGCGGACGAACGTGCCGCCCTTGCCCTCGAAACGCTCCACGGCCACGCGGTCGTCCCATCCGTCGGTGGCCTCGGCCCTGACGCGGGCGGCCACGGGAGCCCAGTCCGGGGAGACGGAGGCCTCGCCGGCCATCCCGGGGATGCGGCGAGCCTCGGCCAGCAGCATCCCCGCCCGAAGCATCATCTTCGAGGGGATGCACCCCCAGTAGGGGCACTCGCCTCCCACCAGGCGGTTCTCGATCCCCACGACCCGCAGGCCGGCCTCGGCGAGCCTGCCCGCGACCTCCTCGCCGCCCGGCCCCATGCCGATGACGACCACGTCTGCCTTCTCGGTCACCCGCCCTCCCTCCATCGGAGAGCGGCCACTCTCGCACGCTCCAGGGGCGAGCGCGAGCGAGAACGCCCCCGGCGAATGGGTGCTGGGGACGCGTGATAGCGTCCGGCGATGGGCGGCCCCGACCTCCACCCCGACCTCGAGCCGATCGCCTTCCTGTTGGGCACGTGGCTCGGGCACGGCTCCGGCGAGTACCCGACCATCAAGCCCTTCCGCTACCGCGAGCAGGTGCGGTTCACCCACAACGGGAAGCCGTTCCTGTCCTACACGCAGCGCACGTGGTCGTTCGACGACGGGCGCCCGCTGCACTCCGAGAGCGGGTACTGGCGCCCGCGTCCGGAGGGGGGCCTGGAGGTCGTCCTGTCCCACCCGACGGGTGTGGTCGAGGTGTACACGGGCACCGTCCGGGGTGCCGCGCTCGACATCGAGACGGCCCGCATCGCGACGACGCCCTCGGCGAAGCCGGTGGAGAAGCTGAAGCGGACCTTCCTCATCACGGGGGACATGCTCACGTACGACGTCCGCATGGCCGCGGTGGGGGAGCCGCTGCAGCACCACCTGGCGGCCG
>DATLFR010000133.1 GCA_035540895.1 Actinomycetota bacterium
CCGCGGTGCTCGCCCCGTCCGCTCCGACCCCGCCACCCTCGGCCGAGGTTGCACCGACGGTGGAGAAGCCTCCGCCCTCGCCGACCGGCACCTTGAGGCCGCAGGCGGCCATGAGAACCATCACCGCGACGAGCGGAACCAAGCGACGCTGGACCAACCCCATCACCCTCCTCCATCCGCGCAGCGCGTGCGGAACACCCCTCGGACCCGTGGTTCGACCCGCGCCCCCCGATCCCTGCCCCCGCTCAGGGCTTACAGACGCGGCAAGCGAGCAGGCCTGACCTCTCGGCCTCCTGCTTCGGCAGGACCCGAGCCGTCGTCTTCCCGGCGACGAGGCGGCACTCCTGCGTGTGGTAGGAGCCGCTGCCGCGGGTCACCCAGACCAGCTCGTCGGTCGACCCGTTCCCCTCCTGGAACTCCCGCCTCGAGAGAGCCTCGGTCATCTCCCGGACGGACCCGTCCAGGACACCGAGCGCGTCGCGCAGCCCGGCCTGGACGAGCATCAGCACCGCGGTGAGGAGCGCAGCGGCGCCCAGCGTGACGAGGATGACGCCGGTGAAACCACCGGACACCAGGTACGGGACCTGCTGGACCACGTTGGCGTGTGTGGCAGCGCCGTTGTAGCCGATGTACAGGACGACGAGGCCCAGCACGACGAGGATGACGCCCGCGTACAGGCTGAGACGGGAGATCCTGCGTTCCATGGTCGGATAGGGTACAGGACCGCCCTCGACCAGCGCCTGCGCAGGTCAGGCGGTGGGAGCGGGGTCCGGCGGCGCCTCCCGCGACAGTGCCGGACGACTGCCATCCGTCCGCATCCTGCGGATCCCCCAGGACACCAGCAGCGCGACCCCCACGCACGCCGCCGCGATCCCACCCGGGCCCAGCCGCATCAGGTTGAGCAGCCACGGCCCGAACAGGAACAGCATCAGGACGACCGTCGGGGCGGCCGTGGTCGGACGCCAGGCCGGCGAGAGCCAGTTGCCTGCGCGAAGGAACTCCTCCTCGGCTCCCTGGATGTAGAGCTTGTGGGCCACGATGACGTCCGGCGACGGGAGGTTCTCGCGGGGGCGCAGGCAGATGGCTCCCTCGAACGTCCCGGCCGACGAGAAGACGGCGACGGGACGCCACCCGTCGACCCGGTACACCCGTCCGGGGTGGAGCCGGCTGGGGACCTCGATCCATCCGTGGCGCTCGTAGGTCTCGAGCTCGTGCGGGCAGAGGCTGTCGCGCAGCATCGCCTCGGCGCGCTCCCAGGCCGAGTCGTGGTCGGCCACGGGGCCGGACCGGCCGACGGACCGCATCGCCCGGCTCGTCAGCCGCCGACCATGGGCCGGAACGCTCGCAGCTCCGTGAGCCGGGGGTCGAAGTCGGTGACCTGGCGACCTTCCTTCGTGGAGGGGTCCAGCTCGAAGACGAGGTACCCCGCCTCCACGATCTCGTCGAACCGGCGACGTACCTCCTGGACCTCGTCGTCGACGTCCGGCCGCCAGCTCAGGGTGGTGTCTCCGTCAGGGCCGAGGATCCTGAGGTTGCCCAACGCTCTCACCCCTTTCACGCGTCGTCGCGTACGTCCATTGTGCCACCGGAGTCACGCGGCGATCGAGGTGTACCACCGACACGGCCGACTTGCCCGTGCGGCGCGCGATCCGGAACGATATGGCCCCGTACGGCAACCGAGCGCGGAGGCGAGATGGCGAAGTTCCTTAGCGAGGAGTGGGGAGACCAGGTCCGGGACGCCCTGAACGACGACGAGACCGCCCGCAACGCTGCGAAGGGCGTACAGCTCACGATGCAGCAGGTGGTGAACAACGTCCCGGGCGAGGGAGAGATCAGGTACTGGACGAAGATCGACGACGGCAGCTTCGAGGGCGGTCGGGGCGAGAACCCCGAGGCGGACGTGACGATCATCCAGGAGTACGAGACCGCCGCCGCCATGAACCGAGGTGAGCTGAACGCCCAAGCGGCGTTCATGCAGGGCAAGATCAAGGTGCAGGGGAACATGGGGAAGCTCCTCCAGCACCAGGGAACCCTACAGGCCCTCAGCCAGGCTCTCGGTCAGGTGCCTGCCGAGTACGACTGACGGACTCAACCGTCGGATCTTCGGACGACCCGGGACGCGTCCCGGGTCGTCCTCACGTCAGGGCCTCGCGGCGCCCGCGTAGTCCTTGCGGTGGATGGAGGAGCGCTTGACGAAGTCCCCCGTCTGGGTCGCGTTGATCATGACCCCGCCGCCCTCGTAGATGCCGACGTGGTGTATCGGGCTGCCGAAGAAGACCAGGTCTCCCGGTTGCAGTTCGTCCTTCGAGACCTTGGGGAGCGAGGAGTACTGGGCTCGCGAGGAGTGCGGGAGGCTGACGCCGGCCGCCTTCCAGGCGTACTGGGTGAGGCCGGAGCAGTCGTAGGAGTTCGGACCGGCGGCCCCCCACTGGTACGGCTTGCCGATCTGCGCCGCCGCCGTCTCGACGGCCTTCGCCGCACCGGGCCGGACCGGACCCGCGGTCCGCGGCTGCTTCTCGGAAGGGTCCACGTC
>DATLFR010000134.1 GCA_035540895.1 Actinomycetota bacterium
CCCCCGTCCCCGCGGACCCGGTGGCCGTGGTCGGCGCCCTCCTCGACGCGGTGGACCGCGAGGACTACGTGGCTCAGCAGACGCTCACCTCGGGCCCGCTCGGGACCCTCATCCGCGTGAGGGACGTGATCTCCCAGGAGAACGAGCGCCGTGGGGCGTCCACGGACAACGTGGTGAAGGTGGAGCGGCGGCCCGCCCTGGAGTCCTCGTCGAACTCGGAGGCGACCGTCTCGGTGAAGGCGTCGATCGCATCGGTCGTCTTCGGCGAGAAGGGGACGATCTCCTCGACGGACACGGTGGAAGGCCCCGTCAGGCTCCGACGCGGCGCCCGGTCGTGGGAGGTGGTCGACCTGACCTACTCGGGAGCGCCCCTCGGACCCGAGCACCACGTCATAGAGGCGTGGCAGTCCTCCGAGGGGTTCACGCTGAGCGTCGCGGCCGCCCTGTCGTACAAGCGGACGACCGCCCTGCTCGTCCGCATCACGAGCGACGATCCGCAGGAGCCCGGCGTCGGGCTCCGTCTCGACCCGGCGACCCTCGTCGCGGCCGACGGAACCCGGTCGAAGCAGACTCAGTTCGCGTTCCAGTCCTCCGGGGCCCCGGCCGGGTTCCTCGGCTTCGAGCGGGTGGCCGGGCGTCCGTCCGCGCTGCTCCTGCCGGTGCACCGGGAGGGTGACGGCAAGAGCTGGACGTTCGAGGTGCGGTTCTGAGAGGTGGGACGGGGGCCCGGCCGCAGCCGGGCCCCCGAAGGAACTAGGCCCGGACCGTCTGTCCGCCGCCCGAGAGGCAGACGCTGACAGGGGTCGCGGCGGTCGGGTTGATGTTCCCCTTGCCGCTCACGGCACCGTCGCTCGTCGCTCCGTGGATGGTGATGCCGGTGCTCATGTCACCGGTGACCTCGATGTAGCCGCGGTCGGACTTCTCGCCGACCCAGCCCTTGTTCGTGCCCGAGTTGCCCGCGTAGACCTCGCCCGTGCCCGGGACCCCGGCGGCCTGGCCGCCGGAGGTCGCGCCGGGGGCCCCGCAGGACCCGATGGACGCGGACGAGGGCGAAGAGAGCAGGCCGACCGCGAGGGCGGCGCCAGCCACGACGGAAGCTACCTTGCGCATGTTTCCCTCCTAAGCAGGATCGCGACCGGCCGTCCGGTCGCCACCCGGACGAGGTTCGACACAGGTCCCGCTCATCCTCCCGAAGCGGACACCGCCGCCTCTGCTACCCTGCACCGCGATGAGCGACCCGGTGCTTCTCGAGATCGACGGGCGCGTGGCCACGGTCACCCTGAACGCGCCGGAGAAGCGCAACGCCATGTCGCCCGAGATGACCGAGGCGTTCCCGCGTGTCCTGCAGGAGGTCGCCCAGGCGGACGACGTCCGGGCGGTGATCGTGACCGGGACGGGGTCGGCCTTCTGCGCCGGGGGCGACCTGGGCTTCCTGCACTCGGGCGAGCCGGACGTCGTCACCATCCGCGAGAAGATGACGGGGTTCTACCCGCGCTACCTGTCCCTCCTCGACCTCGACATCCCAACCGTCGCGGCGGTCAACGGTCCCGCCATAGGCGCCGGGTTCTGCCTCGCCCTCATGTGCGACCTGCGCATCGCGTCCACGGACGCGCCGATGAGCATGCCCTTCGTCCGGATAGGGATACACCCCGGGATGGCGGCGACCGCGCTCCTGTCCCGGGTGGTGGGGCAGACGACGGCGGCCGATCTCCTGTACACCGGACGGGCGGTCCGCGGCGAGGAGGCCGAGAGGCTCGGCATCGTGAACCGGGCGGTCCCACCGAACGAGGTGATGACCGCGGCGCGCGACCTGGCCGAGCAGGTCGCGGTCAACGCGCCGATCGCGCTTCGCTACGTGAAGCAGGGGCTCCGTGCCGCATTCCGTCGGGAGCTCGACCAGGCGACCGCCTGGGAGGGGTTCGCCCAGCCGGTGACGATGGCCACCGACGACGTGCGCGAGGGTCTCGCCGCCGTCCGGGAGCGGCGCGACCCGCATTTCCGCGGCCGCTAGACCCCGATGTTCAACAGCGAGATCAGCCCGACGACGATCAGGTAGGCCGCGACGATGTAGTTGAGCAGGCGGGGCATCACCAGGATCAGGATCCCCGCGACCAGCGCGAGCAACCCGGGCAGGTTGAGGTTCAACGCGACCTGGGTCTGCTGAGCCAGGAACTCAGGAGCCATCCAGTCCTCCTAACTGAACCGGGGGAGGATCTCCTGCTGGTAGAAGCGCAGGAACCCCTCCTGGTCCGGACCGACCTGGTGAACGTACACGTGGTCGAAGCCGGCGTCGACGTACTCCTGGATCATCTCGAGGTGGCGCTTGGGGTCCGGACCGCACGCCACCTCCTCGGCGACGTCCTCCGGCGAGATCATCTGGGCGACCTGCTCGAAGTGAGCGGGACGGGCGAGCTCCTGGGAGAGCTGTCCCTTCGTGGCTGCGTTCGGCCACCACTCGTGCGCCGTCCGGACCGCGTCGCGCTCGTCCGCCGCCCAGCAGACCGTCACCTGTGCGTAGCGCGGTCCCGACCCTCCCGCCTTCTGGAACGCCTCGACCGTCTCTGCGTCGGGTGACGTGCAGACGAGTCCGTCGCCGACCCTGCCCGCGAGCTCGGCCGCCTTCGAACCGGAGGCCGCAACGACGATGGGCGGGAGCTCGTCCGGGAGCGTGTAGATCCGGGCGTTCTCCACGGTGTAGTAGCGGCCCCGGTGGCTCTGGGTGCCCCCCTGCCACAGCAGGCGGATGACCTCCACCGCCTCCTCGAGCATCTCCAGGCGGACGTCGATCGGGGGCCAGCGGTCTCCGAGGATGTGCTCGTTGAGGTTCTCGCCGGTCCCCACGCCGAAGAAGAAGCGGCCCGGCATCATCGCCGCCGCGGTCGCGGCCGCCTGGGCGCAGATCGCCGGGTGGATGCGGATCATGGGGCAGGTGACTCCGGTGCCCAGCCGCAGCCGGTCGGTCGCCTGCGCGATCCCGCCGATGACCGACCAGACGAACGGGCTGTGCCCCTGCTTGTCGACCCAGGGGTGGAAGTGGTCCGAGATGAGCGCGTACCCGAAGCCCGCCTCCTCGGCGGCCGCGGCGTATCGGACGAGGTCGTTGGGGGCGTGCTCCTCGCTGGATAGCGCGTAGCCGATCGCGGTCATCTCTGCTCCTGTGGAAGGGGTCGACCATCGTGTATCCAGGCGGCCCCCGGTCGAAACGTGGGCGGCTATGATGCGCACCCCGGGGGAGGATCCTGATGAGCAGCAGCGGGAGCGTGGTGGAGCGACTGCTCCTGAGCCTCGAGGGGGCACCCGTCACGGACCTCGCCGACACCGCCTACGAGGTCCTGGCCGATGAGGTCGGGTTGAAGCGCCTCTGGGTATACCTGGCCGACTACGGCGAGAAGGAGCTGGTCCCGGTCCGGGGGCGGCTGGCCTCCCCGGCGCCCCACCCGCTCCCGATGGAGTCGTCGCAGGCCGGCGAGGCCTACATGCGGCGGCGCCACGTCCTGGAGGAAAGGCCCGGCGGGCCCATCCTTTGGGTCCCGTTGCACCGCCGGTCGGAGTGTCTCGGCGTGGTGGGTTTCGGCGCCGACGCGCCGGCCGAGGTGTTCGCCGACCTCGCCGGCCCGGTCGCCCTCGTGCTCGCCGCATGCATCCAGGACTCGCGCTCCTGCAGCGACACCTACGAGATCGTGCGCGGCGCCCGCCAGATGGAGCTGGCCGCGACCATGCAGTGGCAGATGCTGCCCCTCGGCGGGTACTCCGACCCAGAGGTCGAGGTGGCCGGTCGGCTCGAGCCCGCGTACGACGTGGGAGGCGACGCCTTCGACTTCGCCGTCAACGACCGGTCGATCGACCTGGCCATCTTCGACGCGATGGGCCACGGGCTGCAGTCCACGCTGCTATCCCAGCTCGCCGTGGGGGCTTATCGCTTCTCGCGGCGCCGACGCGACGACCTGCGGGCCGTAGCCGCCGAGATGGACCAGGCGGTGGCCATCTACGGCGGTGGCGAGAGGTTCGTGACCGCCCACGTCTGCCGCATCTCCCTCGGCGAGGGGGTCGTGCGGTGGCTGAACATCGGCCACCCCCTCCCGGTGCTCATCAGGGACGACGTCGTCGAGCCCCTCGGCCCCTCCGACCCCACGCTGCCCCTGGGGCTCGGAGGCGAGCCGACCCAGGTCCACGAGCGCCAGCTCGAGCCGGGCGACGTCGTCGTCCTCTACTCCGATGGGGTCGTGGAGGGACGGTCCCCCGATGGGGAGCCGTTCGGCCTGGACCGGTTCACGCGCGAGAAGATGCGGGCCTTGGCCGAGACGGGTGAGCTGGGGCCAGCGGTCCGCCACGTGCTCCAGCAGGTGACGGCGCACGTCTCGGGTCCCCTCCAGGACGACTCGACGATCGTCGCCCTGCGCTGGAAGGGCCGGTCCTAGGTCGGTCCCCGCCGAGCGGGGACCGACGGGGATCAGCGGTCGGTGGCGTCCTTGATCTTGTCGCCGACCTTCGATGCGGCGTCGCCGATCTTCTCGCCGGCCTCCCCGACCTTCTGGCGGACCTTCCCCTCGCCCTCGTCGACCTTTCCCTCGGTCTTCAGGTCGTCGCGGTCGGTGAGGTCACCGGCGGCCTGCTTGCCGCGGCCCTTCAACTCGTCCAGCTTGCCTTCGAACTTCTCGCCCATGGCGCTTCCTCCTCTAGGTGGCTCGGGTAGGACCTCCCCCAGTTGGGGGGGTCGCTAAACCGGCGTTGACCTGCGGAAAAGGCCGAGGGGGATGCGACGCGGGTCTTGGTCGCATCCCCCTCTGGACGCTGGGGCATCCCTCACATACCCGACCCCTTCCGGGGCCAAACCTCACGCGATCGATTCCTTTTGAGCCCTCTGCCGCGTCGTCAGCGAGGCCCCCGCCCCGGTGGCCGAGGCGCCCCCTGCGACGTTCGCCGGACCCCAGGCCCAGGCGACCAGGCGCTGGGACCCCGCCTCCCGCCACGGCACGTCGACCGCTGCTCGGGCCTGGTCCGCGGAACCGAACTCCCCCACCAGCTCCGCCTCGGGCGACGGGCCCGTCCGCCTCCACACGCGGAACCGATAGCTCCCGTCGGCGCCGGCCGGTCCCGCGTCGATCACCCAGTAAGCGGTGCGCGGCCGACGTTCGAACTCGAGGGTCATAGGTGGGAGGATTGCCCCGCGCCTGCGGCTCTGAAACCCGGGGGCGCGGAAGCCGGCCGGGCTACGATCGCGTCCGTGACCACCGCCTTCACGACCCCGGTCGAGCTGCCGGCCACCAGGGACGGCCGCCACTGGGTCGTGCGCACCTGCGACCGGGAGGTCCGGCTCTCCAACCTCGACAAGGTCTTCTGGCCTGAAGAGGGCTACACGAAGGGGGACCTCCTCGCCTACTACCACTCGGTCGCGCCGTACATCCTCCCCTACCTGCGCGACCGGCCCCTGACGATGAAGCGGATGCCCGACGGCGCCACAGGGCCCTTCTTCTACGAGAAGAACGCACCGGCCCACACGCCGGACTGGATCGAGCGCTGCTTGGTGAAGGCGGAGGACGCCTCCGGGGGCGAGATCTCGTTCCTCATGGCCCAGGACGCGGCGGCGCTGCTCTACGTGGCCAACCTGGGGTGCATCGAGTTCCACCCCTTGCACTCACGCTGCGGATCGATAGACCACCCCGATTACCTGTTCTTCGACCTGGACCCCTTCGAGCCGGCCACCTTCGACGACGTCCGGGCTGTCGCGCACCACGTCCGAGCTGCCCTCGACGTGCTCGGGCTCCCCTCGTACCCGAAGACCTCCGGCGCGACCGGGATGCAGATATACGTGCCGATGCTCCCGGGCCCGACCTACGAGACGGTCAGGGAGTTCGTCGGACGCATCGGGAGGATGATCCTCGCCACCGACCGCGATCGCGTGACGATGGAGTGGGACACCTCGAAGCGGACGGGCAAGGTGTTCATCGACCACAACATGAACCGGCGCGGCCAGAACATCGCCGCGGTGTACTCGGTCCGGCCGGAGCCGGGGGCCACGGTGTCCACCCCCCTGACCTGGGACGAGGTCGAGGCGGGGGTGCATCCCAGCGACTTCACGATCGTCACGGTCCACGAGCGACTGGCCCGGGTGGGGGACCTGTTCGAACCCGTGCTCGCCCACCCGGTCGACGTCCGTCCGGCGCTCGAGAGGCTCGGGCTCCGAACCGACGAGGACGCGGCGGGTTCGGTCACCGACTCGCGCCGGAGCCTGGCCGTCTACGTGTCCAAACGCGATTTCTCGGTCACGCCGGAGCCTGCCCCAGCGCCTGCCCCCCTCCAGGGCGGCCGCCGGTTCGTGATCCAGAAGCACGACGCGACACGGCTTCACTACGACCTGCGGCTGGAGCGCGACGGGGTCCTCGTGTCCTGGGCGGTGCCGAAGGGGCTCCCCACCGAGACCGGGGTCCGTCACCTCGCCGTCCAGACGGAGGATCACCCGTTGGAGTACGGGTCCTTCGAGGGGTGGATCCCGAAGGGGCAGTACGGGGGCGGGGAGGTCCGGATCTTCGACGAGGGCACCTACGAGGCGCTCGAGTGGGAGCCCGACCGCAAGATCACGTTCCGCCTCTCCGGGCGCCGCCACCGCGGCGAGTACCACATGGTCCGCACCGGGCAGGGTTGGCTCGTGATGCTGTCCAAGGCATCGGAGCGAGAGCAGCCACCCCCGGCGCCCGAGCTGTCACCGATGCTGGCCTCACCCTGGCCGGATCCCTTCGACGACGACCGATGGCGCTTCGAGCCGAAGCTGGACGGGATCCGAACGCTCGCCTACGTGACCCCCGAGAGCACGAGACTGGTCAGCCGTTCCGGCCGGGACCAGACGGCCATCTACCCCGAGCTGAACACGCTCGCTCAGCACGTGAACGCCCTCTCGGCCGTCCTCGACGGCGAGATCGTCGCCATGGACGAGGCCGGGCGTCCCTCCTTCGAGATGCTCCAGCAGCGCATGAACCTGACCTCGCCGGCCGACGTGGACCGGATCCGCCGGAGGGTGCCCGTCCAGATGTACGCCTTCGACCTGCTGTGGCTGGACGGCCGTGTCCTGACCGACCGCCCGCTGCAGGACAGGCGGCGCGAGCTGGAGGCGATCGTGACCGAGGCCGGACCCCTGCGGCTCACGCTGTACCGGGACGGGGAGGGGACGGCCCTGTACGACGCCGCGCAGCGCGCGGGGTTCGAGGGGGTCGTGGCGAAGCGCCTCGGGAGCCCCTACCTGCCTGGGAGGCGGACGGCCGACTGGCGCAAGGTGAAGGCCAACCAGCGCGCCAGCGTGGTCATCCTGGGATGGACCCGCGGGACGGGCTCCCGGTCCTCGACCTTCGGTTCGCTGCTCGTGGGAGCGTACGAGCGCGGCGAGCTGCGATGGGCCGGACAGGTCGGGACCGGGTTCACCCAGGTTCGGCTCGCCGAGATGCTCGCCGCCCTCGAACCGCTGGTGATAGAGCGCCCGGCGGTGGGGGACCCGGCCCTGCGGAAGATGAAGGACGCGGTCTGGGTCCGGCCCGAGCTCGTATGCGAGGTGGAGTTCCTGCAGGTCACCTCGGCCGGGAAGCTCCGGGCTCCCTCGTTCAAGGGGCTGCGTCCGGACCTGGTGCCCATCGATTGCGAGCTCCCCGGCCGGGGCGGATAATCGACGGGGGGCGCACCCTCGGACGTTTCCCCTGTTGCCAGGCTCGGATCCATGGACGCGCGCGCCCCCGGCGCTGCGGGAAGGGGCAGGTTGGCCTTGGAGCTGGCCACGTGAAGGCTGAAGAGGAACGCACCCACGCTGCCCTGGAGCAGCTGGCCGCGTCGTCGTCCCCCAGCGCGTCCGACCGCCGCCTCGCCGAGCTGCTCGAGACCATCGATGCGGTCGTGTGGGAGGCGGACGCCCACCGGGAGCGCTTCACCTACGTGAGCCCGCGAGCGGAGGCCATGCTCGGGCACCCGGTGCGGAGATGGCTCGCCGAGGAGGGGTTCTGGCAGCGGGAGCTGCTGCATCCGGAGGATCGCGAGCAGACCACCGGCTGGTGCCGGTCTCGGTCAGATGCGGGACGCGACCACGACGTCGAGTACCGGGCGGTCACCGCAGACGGCGGCGTGGTGTGGATCCGGGACGTGGTGACCGTCCTACGCGACGAGCAGGGACGACCCGCCCGCACGCGCGGGGTGATGTTCGACATCACGGAGCGGAAGATGGCCGAGCGTCGGCGCGCCGTCCAGCTGGCCGTCACCCGGGTCCTGGCCGAGGCCCGCAGCCTCGAGGAGGCCGCGCCCCGGATCCTGCAGGGCATCTGCCAGGCACTCGACTGGGCGGTGGGCGAGCTGTGGCTGGTGGACCGCTCCGCGGACGTGATCCGGTGCGAGGAGATATGGAACGTCCCCGAGCTCGACGGGACGGAGTTCGTGGACCACAGCTGGCGGTTCAGGTTCCGGCAGGGGGATGGCCTCCCCGGCCGCATCTGGGACACCGGGCGCCCCATATGGATCTCCGACGTGACGACCGACGACCGCTTCCCCCGCAGCCAGCTCGCGGTCCAGGCGGGCCTGCGGTCGGCGTTCGGGTTCCCGATCTCGGCCCGCGGCGAGATCCTCGGATCGGTGGAGCTCTTCGGCCGACGTGTCCATGAGCGCGACGAGGAGCTCTTGGAGCTGGCCGCCGCGGTGGGGTCGCAGATAGGTCAGTTCGTCGAGAGGCGCGCCGTCGAGAACGAGGTGCGCTTCCAGAAGACGCTGCTCGAGTTCCAGAGCGAGGCGACCCCGGACGGCATCCTCCTGGTCGGTCCGACGGGGCGGGTCCTGTTCCACAACCGGAGGTTCCTCGACATGTGGAGCCTCACCGAGGATGTGTCCGGCACGCGGGCCGAGTTGACGGCGCTCCCGACCATGCGCCGCCTCGTCGCCGACGGACGCGCGGTCGATGCGATGTTCGACGGGCTGCGGACCGGGGCCGAGGACGAGATGCGCAGCGAGGTCGAGCTGATCGACGGCCGCATCCTCGACGTCTACTGCTCCCCGGTCATCGCCGACGACGGGGCCTACTACGGCCGCTGCTGGTACTTCCGCGACGTCACCCCCGAACGGCGTGGCGAGAGGGCGCTGCGGGAGAACGAGGAGCGCCTTCGGTTCCTCGCCCGGGCGAGCGCGCTGCTGGCCAGCTCGCTCGACGTGCAGGGGACGCTGGACAGCCTCGCCCGGCTCGTCGTCCAGCAGCTGGGCGACTGGTCGCTCGTGGACGTCCTGGAACGGGACGGGGACCTGGTGCGGGGAGCCGCCGCTCACCGCGACCCCGAGCTGGACCACGTCGTCCAGACGCTCGCCGCCCTGTTCCCCCCGGACCCCGATCGCCCCTTCGGGCCTCCCAACGTGGCGCGCACCGGACAGGCCGAGCTCTACGAGGAGCTCCCCCCGGAGGTGATCTCGCTGATCGCCAACGACCCCGCCCACTCCGCCCTGGTGGACCGGTTGGGGATGGTCTCTGCGATGTCGGTGCCCCTCATAGCGAAGGGGCGAATCCTCGGCGTCCTCACTGTCGTCTCGAGCGACCCCGATAGGCGGTACGGCGACGCGGACATGAGCCTCGTACGAGACCTCGCGTTCCGGGCCGCCCTGGCCATGGACACGGCGCGCCTGTACCAGGAGTGGGTCCGCGTGGCGCGGACGCTGCAGCAGAGCCTCCTCCCGCCGGCGTCGCCCCAGATCCCGAACCTGGAGGTGGCGGCCCGGTTCCACCCGGCCGGGGAGGGGACCGAGATCGGGGGTGACTTCTACGACGTGTTCCAGACCGGCGAGAACGTATGGGCCGTGACCCTGGGCGACGTCGTGGGCAAGGGGACACAGGCGGCCGCCATCACCGCCCTGGCCCGGTACACGATCAGGGCCTCGGCCATGCGCCCCGGCAAGCCGAGCGAGATCCTGCGGATGCTCAACGACACGCTGCTCAGCCGAGACACCCCCGACAGGTACTGCACCGCCGTCTACGCTCAGGTCGAGCCGGACGGCGCGAACGCTCGGGTGACTCTCACCTGCGGGGGACACCCCGCCCCCTACCTCCTTCGGTCCACGGGGGAGGCCGAGAAGCTCGACTGCCTGGGGACGGTCCTCGGGCTGTTCGAGGACATCTCGCTGCGCGACATCGAGGTCGAGCTGCAGCCCGGAGACGCCCTGGTCTTCTACACGGACGGGGTGACCGAGGGCCGGGGACCGACCGTCCCGTTCGGTGAAGGGATGCTGAAGTCGCTGCTGGAGTGGTCGGTCGGGTCGTCGGCGGACGAACTGGCCGGGGTGATCGAGAGCAAGGTCCTGGACTATCAGCAGGGCTGGGCGAGCGACGACATCGCCGTGCTCGTCGTGAGGCTGCCGGCCTAGACGCTCTCGAGGGCCAGCGGGAAGCGGACCGTCGTCCCCCCGCGCGGGTTCGGTTCGATCTGGGCCTCGGGGAACAGCGACCTGATCAGCATCAGCCCGATGCCGCCCTCGAACAGCTCCCCCTCTGCGGGCCGCTTGGCGATGCGGCCGGCGACGTCGAACCCGCCGCCCTCGTCGGCGATCTCGTACCAGAGGATCGTCCCGTCGGCCCGGACGACCAGGGTGATCGGCTCCTCGATGCTGATCGCCCGGTGCGCCTTGATGGCGTTCGTGCACGCCTCGGAGATGGCGACCTTGACGTCCTGGACCCTCTCCTCGTCCGCCCGGAAGTGGCGGGCCATCGCGGCCGCGAACGCTCGGGCCGTACCTACGTACTGCGGCTCGGGCCTGACCGCGATCGAGAACGCCTCGTCCTCAAGACCGTCTGACTGCTGTCGCATCTCCAACCTGTGTCACTCCCGCTCCCGAGATCTGCGATTCCGTGGGGTCGGTGTGGATCGTGAAGACCTTGTCCAGTCCCGTGACAGACAGTACACGCCGGACCGGTCGCTGTGGGGCGGCGAGCACCAGGTCCCCGCCCGAGTCCCGCAGCCTCTTGAGGGCTCCGACGAGGACGCCCAGGCCGGTCGAGTCGAGGAACCCCACCTTCGTAAGATCCACGACGAGCTTGCGCGAACCCGCGTCGATGAGCTCGTTCACCGCGTGCCTGAGCTGCGGAGCCGTGAAGAGGTCGATATCGCCGGCCACCTCGAGCACGGCCCGCTCAGACCCAGCCTCGCCGCGTGGTTCGATCAGGAGGTCGATCTCAGCCACCCCTTTCCGTGGTACTCCGCCCGTGGTAGTACCCTGACGGTCGTTCTGGCAAACTCGGCTGAGGACGTTTCTCGACCCCGGGAGAGACCCATTGGAGGCGAATCCACCGCCTGTGCGGCGCGCCGTCGTTGTCAACATGCCATCGCGCCCTGAGCTGCTGCACGTGTTCCGCGCCGTGGCGGCCAGCGTGGCCGGCCGGCTGGACTTCCCGTACGACGCGGTCGACGACCTGCGGCTCGCGGTCGACGAGGCCTGCGCGCAGCTCCTCGCGGTCAGGGGGGATTCGAGCAAGCTTGAGATGGCCATCAGCGAGTCCCCGGACGAGGTGTCGGTCCAGGTCGTGCTGCACGACCCGGGCGGCGCCTGGCCGCCCGAGGGGCTCTCACGGACGCTGGCCTGGCAGGTCCTGACCGCGCTCGCGGACGAGGCGGCCTTCGGCATGGACGGCCAAGGCCCCATGGTCTCGATCGTGAAGCGGGTCCAGCGGTGACGGACGGGAGCCGCACCGAGCCCGGCACGGAGTGGTCCGACCTGTGGGAGGTCGACGCCGTCTCCATGGACGACCGCTCGGCCGAGCTGTTCGCGCGGATGCCGGACCCGTCCGCCCGTGAACAGCTCATCGAGATGTACCACCCGCTTTCCGAGTACCTGGCCAGCCGGTTCCGCGGGTACGGGGAGAACCTGGACGACCTCCAGCAGGTCGCGGCGATCGGGCTCGTGAAGGCCGTGGACCGCTTCGACCCCGAACGCGGCGTCAAGTTCTCCACGTACGCCACACCGACCATCATCGGGGAGCTGAAGAGGCACTTCCGCGACAAGTGCTGGGCCATCCGGGTCCCTCGCCGGCTCCAGGACGCGGCGCTGCAGCTGCGGGAGGTGCTGTCCAGCCTGCATCAGGAGCTGGGGCGCTCCCCGACCATCTCCGAGATCGCCAGCCGCACCGGGCTGAGCCAGGAGGAGGTCCTCGAGGCGATGGAGACGATGCAGGCCTACTCCGCCACCTCCCTCGACACCCCCACGGACACTGACCGGGAGACGACCCTGGTCGAGACGCTCTCAGAGCCCGACGACTCGACGGAGCTGGTCGAGGGCTGGGCGGACCTCGGCCCCCAGATACGCAAGCTCCCCGAGCGGGAGCGCAGGATCCTCTACCTACGCTTCTTCAAGGGCCAGAGCCAGAGCCAGATCGCCGAGCAGCTGGGCATCAGCCAGATGCACGTGTCGCGACTCCTGTCGCGCACCATCGCGATGCTGCGCGAGGCAGTCGGCGGGATCGACTAGCTGCCGAACAGGAGCGCGGCGGCCCCCACGATCCCCGCGTCCGGACCCAGCTGTGCGGCCACCAGCCGCGGCGCAGGCCGGTGCTCTGAGGCCTCCATCGCCTCGAGCATCGCGCCCTCCGCGACGGTCGCGTACAGGTCCCAGTCGGCGGCCATCCCCCCGGCGATCGCGATGACCTCCGGTTCGAACACGTTCACGAGGGCGGCCAGACCCCAGCCGATCCATGCCGCCACCGTCTCGACGACCTCGCGGGCGACCCGGTCGCCCTCGCGGGCGGCGCGCGACACCGCCGGCCCGGTGAGGCCCGCCGGGTCGCAGCGTCCTCCGGCCATCCTCTCGCGCGCCAGCCGTTCGAGCGCCTGTCCGGACGCCATCTGCTCCCAACACCCTCGCCGCCCACACCCGCACGGGGGTCCGGATGGGTCCATCGGGACATGCCCGATCTCCGCCGCTCCCCCGTTCGCTCCCCGGTAGGGACGTCCGTCGATCACGATCCCGCCCCCTATCCCGGTCCCGAGCGTGACGCAGATGAAGTGACGGGCTCCCCGGCCCGCGCCGAAGCGGTGCTCGGCCCAGGCGGCGCAGTTCGCGTCGTTGTCGACGCGCACGGTCATCCCCAGCGCAGCGGACAGCACGCTCGCCATGTCCATGGGGCCGAGGTCGAGGTTCGGTCCGAACAGATAGCGGCCCCGCTGGTGGTCGATCAGCCCGGCCGCCCCGATGCCGAGTCCCGCCACCTCGGACGGACCGAGGGCTTCGACCGCCGCCCGGACGGCGTCGACGAGCGCTCCCTCTCCCCGGGGCGTGGGGACTACGTAGCGCGCCGAGATGACGCCGGACGGGTCGACGAGCCCGGCCGCGAGCTTCGTCCCGCCGAGGTCGACCCCGATCGCGGGCCTCATCAGGTCTTCTTCTTCGTCGTCCCCTTGGCCTTGGCCTTGGCCTTGGCGGGCGCGCCACGGGCGCTCGTCCCCTTCGGAGCCCCGGGCCCCGTGGCCTTCGGACCGGCGGCACCCGTGCCCTTCGGGGCATCTGCGCGCGCGGGGGGAGGCGCACCCGAGATCTCGACCTTCTCCAGGGACGGGGGCGGCTCGCTGTCCGGAGCCTCGGTCATCGCCTCGGCGAAATGGCGCACGAACGAGCGCACGGCGAGCATGAGCTCCTGTCCAGCCTTGGCGAGATGGACGGTCGTCTCCGGACCCGCCTTGTGCAGGGCGTGGGCGATCGCGCCTACGAGGAGAGCCGCCGTGTCCACGGCCGACCGGTCCTCGAGCACGTCCTCGGTCTCCCCACGCAGCCAGCTCTCCAGATCGTGGTCAACCCTGGGGTCTTCCATCTCCCTCCCTCCCGAACGAGATCTTCAGCACGGGACCGTCGAAAGCGGCCCCCACTATGTCGCGGCGGCGCAGGGAGGCGGGCAGGGTGATCGTGCGGCGGCGGGAGCCGACCGTGACGATCAGGTCCTCCGCCATCCGCGACACGTCCAGCCGCCCCTCCGCGAACGGGAGACGCAGCGAGAGCACGAAGCGGTCCCCCTCCGCCTTCACCGTCATCGGCTCGTCGGTGTGTAGGACCGCGTCCGGCGGGCGTCCTTCGTACACCTCCGCCCCCAGACGACGGAGCAGGTCGGACCCCACCATCTCGGTCTCGTAGAGTCGGGCGGTCAGGACCGGGACGGGCGCGAAGGACTCGCGGATCGTCTCCAGGTGCTCGGACTGGATGGCCTTCCACTGCGCGAAGTACGGATCGGACACGCTCTCCGGCAGGAGCCGGTTCGCGATGACCGCGTCCACTCGGTACCCGTAAAGGGACAGGTAGGTGAACATCCGCCGAGCCTCCGCGATGACCATCCGCTCGGGGTTCACGACCAGGCGGATCGAGGATGTCGAGGCGTCGGTGAGGATGTCGCCGACCTCACCCAGCCGGTTATGGAGCTGTTCGACCGCCGAGAAGAAACCCTCCGTGGCGATGGGCATCGACGTGACCCGGCTGAGCACCGGCCGCACCGCCTTCACGACCTTGCGCTCGATGGGGAAGATCCGCTCCATGTACCAGCGGCTGATCTCGGGGAGGCTCAGCAGCCTCAGCGTCTCGGCCGTAGGGGCACAGTCGACCACGATGCAGTCGAACGAGCCCTCGGCGTGGTAACGACGCAGGTCGGTGAGGCTGAACACCTCCTCGATCCCGGGGAGCACGGTGATCTCCTCTGCTGCGACCGGGTCGGCACCCGCCCAGTCGAGGAAGCGCATGACGTACTCCTGGATCTGGTTCCAGTGCTCCTCCAGACGCTGCTGGGCGTCGATCTGCACGCCATAGAGGTTGGGGCCCACCTCCGTGGGCTCCGACCCAAGCTCGACGTCGTAGCCGTCGGCGAGGCTGTGCGCAGGGTCGGTCGACATCACGAGCGTGCGCTTGCCCGAGTCGGCCACGGCGAGGGCGGTCGCGGCGGCGATCGACGTCTTCCCGACGCCGCCCTTGCCCGTGAAGACGATGACGCGCATGTGCGGGGCCCCTTGGGATCCGGAGGGCGCCCAGTCTACGCTAGGGCCATGGCCGCCCTGCTGACCCGCCTCTCTCGGCGCCTGGGACTGGTCACGGCCATGACATCGATGGCCTTCATGAGCGCGGGTCTCGCGGCTATCGCTTCGGTGGACGCCTCCACGGAGATCGCCGTGCCGCTCCACGAGGTGCCGCCTGGCGTGTCGGAGCACGTCCTCGGCCGCGCACGGGTGTTCATCGTGCGAGACCGGGCCTCGGTGGTGGTCTTCTGGAACCGGTCGCCCCATCTGGGCAGGCCGATGCGCTGGTGTGAGAGCGAGGGGGTCTTCCTGGACCAGAGGGCGTGGAACGTGTTCGACCGCGCGGGACGTGTCTTCCGGGGCTCGCCCGCGGTGACCGGCTTGTTCACCTTCGACAGCCGGATCGAGGGCGATCGACTCTTGGTGGACCTGTCCGACCCGAGGCACGGACCGTCAGGGCTCTCCGATCCCGCCCGGGGACCCATCCCGCGCACGACCGCCTTCTGCGTCGGCTCCTCCTCCTGAACGTTCGCTACACTCCCGGTGGCTCATCGCCGCTGCCACCTCGACGGGAGCTCCCGATGGACGAGATGCGGATCGACGAGCTCGCCCAGCGGGCGGGCGTCCCCAGCCGGACGATCCGGTACTACACGCAGCAGGGGCTCCTGGCCCCGCCGAAGCTGCGCGGCCGGGTCGGGTTCTACACGGAAGCCCACCTCGACCGGCTCAAGCTGATCCGGGAGCTCAGGGAGAAGCGGTTCCTGCCCCTATCGGTGATACGTCAGGTCGTGCACCGGTTCGAGTCCGGAGAGGACCTCGAGACGATGCTGACCCCGCTCGACATCATCTTCGCCCCCCAGTGGGACGACTCCCCGGGTGAGCTCACCCGTGCGGAGCTCGCCTCCGAGGCCGGCGTGACCGAAGAGGTGGTCGTCGCCGCCGAGGAGATGGGCTTCCTGTTCCCGGTCCGGCGGGGCCGTGAGCTCCGCTACACGGCCGACGACATGCACATGCTCGAAGTGGCGAACCAGTGGCTCAACCTCGGCCTCCCGACCGAGCTCGGACGCCTCTACCGGCGCAGCCTCGAGCAGATCTCGAAGCTGCAGGTGCAGGCGTTCCAGGACTCCATCGTGGCGCCGCTGGCCGGACGCGACGTCTCGCCTGAGCAGGCCCGCGAGGCGCTCGTCCGCGGTTTCAAGGACATGGCACGCACCTTCGACCGGCTGGTGAACCTGCTGCACCGCAAGCTGCTGCAGAAGGCGGTCGAGTCGTACGCGGCGTCACGGCCTGACGCCGAGGACTGATCAGCCCGACTCGACGCGTCTCTTCAGCTCGGAGAGGGCGACCTTCGTGATCTCCCGGGCCGCGCGCGCCTTCACGAAGCCCGGCAGGGGGATCTTCCCGGGGTCGATCGCGAGCTCGTAGGTGACCGAGGTGCCCTCGCCCGAGGGCTCCAGCGTGTACGAGCCGCGGACGTCGCGCATATCGCCCTCCACGTAGTCCCAGGCCACCGTGTCCGGCGGATAGGAGTAGCGGAGGACATAGCGCATCCTGGGGAGCGGTCCGGGCGTCACCTCGAACTCCACGGTGTGCGGACGTCCGTCGTCGTCGCGCTCGAGGACCCGCGCCGTCCGGACGGCCTTCGCCCAGGACGGGTACTCCTCCATCGCGAGCAGGACGTCCATGATCGCGTCGGAGGGGGCGTCGATGCGGATCTCGGAACGGACGGTGTCGGTGGTCATCGGGATAGATGATGCCGCATCCCGGCCCCCTCGAGCGGTCGGGCCGACGACGCGGCCGAGCACCGCGTCCGGCGTTGTTAGCGTGATCGAGTGAACCCTCGGCGCATCGGCTGCCCGGACGCACGGCGGGGCGCGCGGGGCGGGTGTCCGACCCCGGCCCCCACGCGCACCGACCACGGTCCCGTCCCTCCTGCGGCGGGGCGGGTCGGAGGGTCGAGGCGATGATCGTCGCGCTCTCCGCGGGCCGCGACGCGCCGGCGCAGCTGAGGCGGCGTCTCGCGCTCGACGAGAGCTCGGTCCGGGAGCTGCTCGGCCGCCGGCCCGAAGGGGTGGGAGAGCTCGCCGTCCTGGCCACGTGCCACCGGACCGAGCTGTACGCGACGGCCGACGGTCCACAGTCCGAGGCGGTCCACGCGCTGGCCTCCCTCCTCCCCGGGCTCCGTCCCTCGGACCATCAGGACCTGAGGATCCTGACCGGGACGGAGGCCGTCGAGCACCTGTTCCGGGTGGCCGCCGGTCTCGACTCCCTCGTGATCGGCGAACCGCAGATCCTCGGACAGGTACGGCGCGCGCTCCTCGTGGCACAGGAGCAAGGGTCGGCCGGACCCGTGATGGCGACGGTCTTCGGCCGGGCCATCCGGACCGGGAGACGCGTCCGCACACGGACGCCCCTCGGACGCGTGGCCCGGTCGGTCGGCGCCATCGCCGTGGAGCACCTGTCCCAGCAGCTGCACGGGCTGTCCGGACGGACGGGCGTGGTCGTGGGGGCAGGTGAGGCGGCATCGGACGCCGCGCGTTCGCTCCACCGCGCGGGAGCCACCCTCACGGTGGTCAGCCGGACGCATGCCTCCGCGCAGCACCTGGCCTCCCAGGTCGAGGCGGAGGCACTGGCCGTCGAGGAGATGCCGAGGGTCTTCGCGCGCAGCGAGTTCGCCGTGGTCGCGGTCTCCGGAGGCGTCCTCGTGCGTCCCCACCACCTGCCCGCGCGCCCGGCGGGAGAGCCGTTCCTGGTGCTGGACCTGTCCGTACCGCCGGCGGTCGACGCCACGGGCCGCGACGACGTCGTGCTGCGCTCCCTCGAGGAGATCCCCGGCCCCCGCGGACCGGAGCTGTCCGATGCCGTCGTCGAAGCCGAGGCGCTCGTCCGCCGGGAGGTCCTGGAGCTCGGCCGGTGGGCCGATACACGAACCTCCGGCCCCGCGATCCGGGACCTTAGGGCACGGGCGGAGCGGCTGGTGCGGTCCGAGGTGGCGCAGGCCCTGGCCGGGCTCGACCTCACCCCCGAGCAGGCCGAGAAGGTGTCGGCGATGACGATGCGCATCGTGAACAGGTTGATGCATGGGCCGTCGACCGTTCTGCGGGACGCCGACCCCGAGACGAGGGACCTGATCGTGCGGATGTTCGGGCTCGACGACTCGTGACGACGAGGAGACCGCGACCTCCGCGCGGCCAGGGGTCCCCGGACTAACCAGCGGGGTGGTCCAACGCCTCGCCGGTGGCGCGGAAATGGGCTCCCACGTTGACGAGCTGGGTGCGCCCGACGGTCACCCGGTCGCGGCGAGGCTGGTGGACGTGCCCGAAGTACGCGTACGACGGCTGGTGTGTCTCGATGTGCTCGAGCAGCGCGACCGAACCGGGCTCGGCGAGCTCCGCCACGACGTCGTAGGTCAGGTCGTCGAGCGCGGGTGGGACGTGGGAGCAGAGCACGTCCACCGCGCCGAGCGACGCCACCTTCGCCGCGTACTCCTCGTGGGAGACCTCCCCCGGTATCCCCACCTTCGGGAGCCCGCCCCCGACGAAGCCGAACGTACGACCGGCGAGCTCGATCACCTCGGCGTCCACGAACCGGACCGTGGGAGGGCAGTACGTGCGGACCAGGTCCGGGACGTCGACGTTGCCGAAGGTGAGGACGACGTTGTCCGGGAGCGACCCGCAGAAGGCGCGGTGGGCCTGGTCGATCTTCGCGGCGAAGAGCTCCCGGAAGTGGTCCTCCCGTCCGGCCGTGAGGTCACGGATCACCTGCCGTGACTCCTCGTACCGGCCCCGTCGGCGGTGCTCCGACCAGGCTCGGACGGCTTCGGTCCCGTACACCTCGGCGAAGATGCCGCCGGCGTTGTCGTAGTCGATGACGTTGATCAGGTCCCCGAGGACCAGCAGGACGTCGCAGCTCGCCGCGGCCCGACCCACCGCGGCGATGTCCCCGTGAACGTCGGCGATCACCTTCACCCGCACGCGCCGGATGCTACCACCGGCCCCCCGACAGCCCGACCGTGCGGCAACATGGGGCGGTGGCCCTCCGACTGCTGATCGCCGCCGTCGCGCTGGCATCCGCCTCGTGCGCGACCGCACCCCCGACCGAGGCGCAGCGCGTCCGCGCCCTCGAGTCGCGGGTGTGGTCACCCTACTGCCCGGGCCGGGTGCTCACCGACTGCTCGACCCGGCAGTCGGCCGAGCTACGCGAGGAGATAGCCCGCCGGGTCGCCGATGGTCAGACGGATGCCCAGGTCGTCGCCTGGCTGCGGAGCAACTACGGAGACGAGGTCCTGGCCGCCCCTGCCCCGGACCGGCGCGGGACGCTGATCTGGTTGGTCCCCCTCGCCGTGCTGGGCGCCGGCGCGCTCCTCGTGGGAGGGGTGGTCCGGAGGTGGTCGGGGAAGGCGGCCGACACCGCACCGGATGCCGCCGCGGAACCCGTCCCCGAGGAGGAGCGCGATCGGTGGATCGCTCGCGTGCGGGACGAGGTCGCCGGCGACATAGACTGATCGTCCCCAGAACCCGACCAGGAGGTCCCCGTCATGCCCGTACGCAACGCGAGCGCCCAGTGGGAGGGCGATCTCAAGTCCGGCAAGGGCGTCATGCGCTTCGCCGACTTCGAAGGCCCGTACACGTTCGCCCGCTTCGAAGAGCAGGGCGACGGCACCGACCCCGAGGAGCTGGTGGGCGCGTCGCTGGCCGGTTGCTTCTCGATGGCGCTCGCCAACAAGCTCGCCCAGGCCGGACACCCGCCCACGCGCGTGGCGACAGACGCCCGGGTCCACCTGGACCGGACCGATGCCGGCCCGACGATCACCACGATCGAGCTGTCGCTCGAGGCCGAGGTCCCGGGCATCGACCGCGAGACGTTCGACCGGTTGGTCGAGGAGACGAGGACCGGCTGTCCGATCTCGCGGGCCCTCGGCGGCGTGGAGAAGAAGGTGGACGCGAAGCTGCTCGGCGCTTAGGCACGGGAGGTGCTCTCGATCGAGCTCGCCGGCTACGTGCCGGCGAGCTCCTTCACGACCGGCCCCATCTGCTCGAACCCCGACGACGGCATCACCACGTAGGTGAAGCCCCACCTCTCGCGCCGCGCGCGCAGGTCTTCGGCCACCTCCTCCACCGATCCGACGAGGGCGAACGGGGTGGCCAGCGCCTGGTCCGGGGTCAGACCGAACATGGGCGCGGTGGCCTCGGCCATCCCGCGCCGGTCATCGGTGGCCGCGGCCATGAAGACGGTGGTGCTGAGCTCGATCTGGTCGAAGCGGTCGCCCGCGCCCGCGCGCACCCACTCGATCTTGCGGTCGATCGCCTCGACGACCGCGTCACGTCCCAGCTCAGGGCTCACCTCTCCCGACCGCAGGTCGAAGTTCACGCTGACTATGTCTGCCTCGCGTCCGGCGATCCCCAGGACCCGCCTCCCTCCCCCACCGATGAGGATCGGCGGAGGCTTCTGGAC
>DATLFR010000135.1 GCA_035540895.1 Actinomycetota bacterium
GCCCGCCACGTGTACCGTCACCCGCCCGAACCCCCGCGTCACCACGAGCGGGTACAGGCCGGCCAGGAGCGCCAGCGCCGCCGCCAGCTGCGCCCACGCCGACCAGGGCGGCGCCCCGACGGGGAGGTGACCGCGGGCCCACCCGACGGTCAGGACCGGGAGGAGCAGCCCGCCTATGAGCCAGCCGACCAGGTCCCGGCGCCTCTGGCTCCCGGGCACCCGTCGCGACCGGGCCGACGGGTGACGCTTGCGCGCGGGCTCGTCGCCGTCCCACGCCTGCAGCTCCGCGGTCTCGACGTCGAGGGAGACCAGCCCGATGGCCGTGCCCCACTCGGCGGCGAGGTCCATCGTGTACCGCTTGTGCTCGGCGAGCAGGTTGGTCTGGATGCGCAGCTTCACCTGAGCGCGTCTCGACGAGCCGTGCAGCAGGTCGCTCTCGATCACGATGGCCGGGTCGGCCGCGCGCACGCGGGGCCGGGCGTCCTGGGGGACCGGGGACTCGAAGCGGACGACGACCACCACCGGGGTGCCTGGCACGACGCTGCGGGACACGATCCGGTCGGGCACCACCCTCAGCGGGACGTAGCGCGGGGCGGGTCGCGGTGGCGCCGCCTGGTCCGGCACGCGCTGCGTCGGGGGCGGGACGTCGTAGGCCTCCCGTTGCACCGGGTCGGCCAGGACGGCCCTCGCCTCGTTCAGGAGCGCCATCAGGTCGGAGGCGGCCCGGACGACGGGTTCCGGCGCGCCCGCGAGACGGTCCGGATGGCAGACCTGCGCGCGGGTCCGGTACGCCGACGCGATCTCCTCCGCCGATGCCCCCCGGGTGACGCCTAGGAGCCGGTAGTGGTCAAGCCGGCTCATCCCGCCCAGGGGAGCAGGTGCCAGGGCAGCAGGGACAGGCCGCCGATGAGCAGGAACGCTCCGGCCGGGCCGCCCGCCGCGGAGGCCAGGACCCGCCGGCCGAACGTGAGCGGCAGGACCGCCTGGAGCAGGTCCGCGATGGCCACCGACAGGACCGCCCAGCCCAGGGGTCCGAGGCTCCCGGCGCCCAGGGGCCAGCGCAGGACGCCGTCGATCATCCAGGTTCCGATCGACGCGACGGCGGCCAGGGGGGCGGCGACCGCCCAGCCGACCATGCCTATGGCGCGGATGGGAGCCGGGTCGGGCAGGACGTAGAGGCCGAGCAGCAGTCCTCCCACCGCGGCCACGGCGAGCTCCGCCCACGGGCTCGACCAGGAGAGCGGGTAACCCCCCACCCAGGGGCCGCCGTCGAAGTCGAGCCGGGTGGCCCGCATGCGTCGGGGCACGAGCGTCTTGGACATCTCAGTGCCGCCACCGGTCGAGGATGAACCAGTCGCCGTCCGACCCGTCGCCGGAGATCACGCCTATGAGGCACGGGTCCGGACGTACGGCCACGTTCGCCGTGGCCGCTCCCGCCTGGGCGGGAGCGCTGATCAGCGCCTGGGTCAGCCTTCCGGCGAGGGAGGCGGCGCGCGCGGCCGCCCGCGTGGCTCCCCGGGTGGTGGCGGAGGCGGCCGTGCGGGCTGCGTCGGTGCCCGTGCGGGCGGCGCGCAGGGTCACCAGGCGCTCGGTCGCCTGGGGGCTGAGGTCGGGGACCTCGTCGGCCAGGTAGTACCGGTCGAAGACGCCTGCCTCCGCCTCCCACGTGCGCATGACGCGTCGGGCGCGGTCCGGGAGCTCTATCCCGTGGTAGGCCTCGAGCGGGTAGATCCGCCAGGACATCCTCCTCTGGTGGTGCATGACGGGGTGGTCGAGGACCGGTCCGCGCCCGGCCCGGTCCATCCGCAGGCCGTGCTCCCGGGCGACCGTCCGGGCCCGGGCGATCCGGTCCGCGTGCACGGTCGCCATGAACGCCGCCCGCGCCTTCTCGGCCCGTCGGGTGCGGCCCTTGGCGAGCGCCGACTCGAGGCGCGTGAGGTGCCCGGCGGCGCGCCTGCGGTTGGCCTCGTCGTGCCAGTCGTGGTCGCCCAACGTCTGCAGGTCGCGGCGGGATGCGGGTACGAGGTCGGGGTCGGGCCGGGCGACGATCTTGATCTCGGGGAACTCCGCCGTGCTCTGGTCGATGCCGAACTCGTCCTGGGCCTCGACGGAGAGCGACTCAGCCTGCACCGCCATGGGTTGGGCCTGCGGCTCGCCGTTCGAGACCAGGTGGACGGGCCTCCTCCAGGCCATCAACACACCTCCGTTCAGTGGTTAACCCCAGTCACATCAACAACAGCGGGCACATCCTCACACCGGAACGGCGGGCATACAAGGCACTTGCCGAAGCCGCAGGTCGGAGGGCCTGGACGTGGTCTCCGGGCCACCGGCCTGCCCGACGTTCCCGGTACTCTGGCCCCATGCGGTTCGCCAAGTGGCACGGGCTCGGGAACGACTTCGTGATGCTCCGCGACTACGAGGGCCGTCTCGGGGCGCCTGGGCGCCTCCCCCGCCGGGCGGTGGCCGCCCTGTGCGACCGACGGACCGGGGTGGGGGCCGACGGCGTCATCCGCGTGCTCGGGCCCGAGGGTGACGGGGAGACGGCCGCGTCCGGCGCCGTCCTTCGGATGGACTACTACAACTCCGACGGCGCCCCGGCCGAGATGTGCGGGAACGGGATCCGTTGCCTGGCGCTGCTCGCCTCCGACGACGGACGGCTCCCGGACGGAGAGCAGGCCGTCCTCACCGGCGCGGGAACGAGGACGGTCCGGCTGGCCGACCGCGGGATGGTGACGGTCGATATGGGGATCCCGGCCCTGACCAGGGAGGACGTCCCGATGAGCGGCACCGGGTCGGCGGTCGACGTGGGGGTGGAGCTCCCCGGCGAGGGGACCCTGGTCGGTACCGGGGTATCGATGGGCAACCCCCACTTCGTCCTCTTCGTCGACGAGATCGGCCGCGACCTCGACGACGACCTGGTGCTGGGGACCGGCTCCCGCCTGGAGACCCATGACGCCTTCCCGGAGCGCACCAACGTCGAGTTCGTCCGCGTCGAGAGCCCGGACGAGCTGGTCATGCGCGTCTGGGAGAGGGGGGTGGGGGAGACGCAGGCGTGCGGGACCGGGGCGTGCGCGGTGGCGGTGGCGGCGGCCTCCAAGGGCCGGGCCGCGCGCCGAACGCGGGTGAGGCTCCCCGGGGGTGACCTCGACATCCACTGGACCCCGGAAGGGACCGTGCTCATGACCGGACCCGCCGAGCAGGTCTACGAGGGGGATCTCAGCGCGGGCTGGCTGTCTTCGATCGGTCTGGACACGGAGGTGACCACGTGACGACGGGCATGTTCGACGCGGCGGAGCGGGTGCGCAACCTGCCCCCGTACCTGTTCGCCGAGATCGACCGGAAGATCTCGGCTCTCAAGGCGCAGGGGACCGACGTCATCTCGTTCGGCGTCGGGGACCCGGACTTCCCGACCCCGTCCCACGTCATCGACGCGCTGAAGGAGGCGGCCGAGGACCCGTCCACCCACCAGTACCCCTCCTACTTCGGGATGCCCGCGTTCCGCGCCGCCGTGTCCGGCTGGATGGAGGGACGGTTCGGTGTGTCGCTCGACCCGGACACCCAGGTCCTGCCCCTGTGGGGGTCGAAGGAGGGGATCGCCCACCTCCCGTTCGCCCTGATCGACCCGGGCGACGTAGCGCTCTGCTCCGACCCGGGCTACCCCGTGTACGACACGTCCACCCGGCTGGCCGGAGGGGAGCCGGTCCCAGTCCCGTGCCTGCGGGAGGACGGGTTCCTCCCGCGGCTCTCCGAGATCGACCGGGACCTCGCCGACCGAGCGAAGATCCTGTGGCTCAACTACCCGGGGAACCCGACCTCGGCCACCTGCGACCTGGCCTTCTTCGAGGAGGCGGTCGACTTCTGCCGGCGTCACCGGATCCTGCTGGCCCACGACGCCGCGTACTCCGAGATCACCTACGACGGGTACGTGGCGCCGAGCGTGCTCGAGGTCCCGGGGGCCACCGACATCGCCGTCGAGTTCCACTCCATGTCCAAGACGTACAACATGACCGGCTGGAGGCTCGGCTGGCTCTGCGGGTCGGCCGAGGCGATCGAGGCGCTGGGCCGGCTCAAGACCAACCTCGACTCGGGCGTCTTCAACGCCATCCAGCGCGCGTCGATAGCCGCGCTGGAGGGCCCCCGTGACTTCCTCGACGCCCAGCTGAAGGTGCTGACCGGACGTCGCGACCGCACGGTCGAGGCGCTGCGCGCCTGCGGCCTCGACGCCACGGCCCCGAAGGGTTCCTTCTACATCTGGGTACCGGTGCCGGACGGCGAGACCTCGGCCGGGTTCGCGACACGCATGCTGGACGACGCCGCCGTGGCCATAACCCCCGGGTCCGGCTACGGACAGCACGGCGAGGGGTACGTCCGCTTCTCTCTCACGCTCCCCGACGACCGGCTCGACGAGGGGCTCTCCCGGATCAGGGAGGCCTTCGGGAGGTAACCCCGCGCGTCGCGCCGGGTCCGCTGGGCGAGTGGTCCCCGATGGGGATCGGGCGCGGCGGAGGCCCCCCTCACGGCCCATACTTGTGCTCATGGCCCGGAAGCGCCAAGAGACCCAGCACACCGCCGTCCTCACACCCCCGGAACGCGTCCTGCTCGTCGGGGTCCAGTTCGAGGGCGTCCACTCCGACGCGGTGGAGCGCAGCCTCGACGAGCTCGAGGCGCTCGTGCAGTCCGCGGGCGGAGAGGTCGTCGGCCGCGTCGTCCAGCGCCGGGACCGTCCCGACCCGGCCACCTTCATCGGGAAGGGCAAGGCGCAGTCGCTGAGCGACTCGGTCCGGGAGCTGGGCGCCGACACCACCGTCTTCGACGAGGAGCTCTCGCCGGCTCAGCTCCGCAACGTGGAGGAGATGGTCACGGGGAAGGTGATCGACCGGACGATCCTGATCCTGGACATCTTCGCCCAGCGGGCCCACTCGAGCGAGGGAAAGCTGCAGGTGGAGCTGGCCCAGCTGATGTACGGGCTCCCGAGGCTGCGCGGTTGGGGGCAGGCCCTGTCGCGGATCGGTGGAGCGGCCGGGGGCGGAGGGTCCGGAGGCGGTGGAGGTCGGGCTCCCATCGGCACGAGGGGGCCGGGCGAGACGCAGCTCGAGGTGGACCGGCGACGCATCGAGCGGCGGATCAACAAGGTCCGTCGCGACCTGCTCGCGTTGGAGGAGCGGCGCCGGCTCAGCCGCAAGAGGCGGGCCGAGCGGATCGAGATCGTCTCGCTGGTGGGGTACACGAACGCGGGCAAGTCGACCCTGCTGAACCACCTGACCCAGGCAGGGGTCCTGACCGAGGACAAGCTCTTCTCGACGCTCGACCCGACCGCCCGCCGGCTCGAGCTGCCCAGCGGGCGTCCCATCGTCCTGACCGACACGGTCGGGTTCATACGCAAGATCCCTCACGGGCTGGTCGAGGCGTTCAAGTCGACCCTCGAAGAGGTCGTCGGAGCCCACGTCCTCCTGCACGTGGTGGACGCCTCCCGCTCCGATCCCGAGATCGACATCGCGGCCGTGGAGGAGGTGCTGGCCGATATCGGGGCGACCGATGCCCCTCGGGTCCTGGCGCTGAACAAGATGGACCTGCTCCCGGAGGGAGAGCGCGCGGCCCTCGAGCGCCGCTTCCCCTCCGCCCACGCGATCTCCGCATCCACCGGCGAAGGCGTCGACCGCCTCCTCGCCGCGATCGACACGATCCTCGACGACCGGGTGGTCGAGGTGGAGGCCGTGGTCCCCTACACGGAGGGGACGTTGATGGCCCGCCTGCACTCCGACGGCCGGGTCGTCCAGGCCGACCACACGCCGGAGGGGGTGAGGGCCCTCGTCCGGGCGAGCTCGGGGGACCTGGCCGCCCTACGCCCCTACCTCCGCGCCCCCGATCCGGGGCCGTAGCCGTCCGCCCGGTCGGACGGTCACCGGGGGACGGGTAGGCTGTCGCACGTGAAGCAGATCGTCCTGCTCGTGCGCCACGCCCAGACCGATTTCGCCCCGGACCGCCTCGCGGGGTGGACGCCCGGCGTCGGCCTGAGCGAGAAGGGCCGCGAGCAGGCGAGAGCGCTGGCGGACCGTATGCGTCCCGTGCGTCTGCGAGCCCTGTACTCGAGCCCGCTGGACCGGTGCCTCATCACGGCGGACGCGGTCGCGGAAGGCCGGAAGCTGACCGTCGAGGTGGACGAGAGGTTGGGAGAAGCGAGGTTCGGCCGGTGGGACGGCAAGCGGTACGCCACGCTGCGAAAGATGCCGCTGTGGCGCACGGTCCAGCTGCTCCCCAGCCAGGCCCGGTTCCCGGGGGGTGAGAGCGTCCTCGAGATGCAGTCCCGGGCGGTGGCCGCGGTCGAGGAGATCAGGTCGGCGCACCGGTCCGGGGTCGTCGCGCTCGTCTCCCACGCGGACGTGATCAAGGCGGTCGCCGCCCACTACCTCGGGATGCACATCGACCTCTTCCAGCGGCTCGACGTCCTGCCCGCCTCGGTGACCGCTATAGGGTTCGGCGACATGTTCCCGCGCCTCCTTCGCCTGGGCGACACGGGCGATCTCAGCCCGTACGCCGCCTCCCGGCCCGGGGGGAGGACCCCATGAGCGAGCCGTTCGAGGTGCAGCCGGTCTCGTGGATCACGACCGGCGCGGTCGGGGAGCCCGGACAACGGACCTTCTTCATCCAGGCCGCGATCGGTGACGACGTCGTGACCCTCCTGGTCGAGAAGGAGCAGGTGGACGCTCTGGCCCGGCACGTACAGGCCCTCCTCATCCGGCTGGGCGAGGAGAGGGTGGTGGGGGCGGAGGCCACCGCCGACCCCGCTCCCGAGCTACAGGAGCCGCTCGAACCGCTCTTCCGGGTCGGGCAGATGGCGCTCGGCTACGACGCCGAGCGCGACCTCGTGCTCCTGCAGTGCGAGGAGTTCGTCCCTCCCGACGAGGACGAGGACGACGACGACGAGGAGGACGACGACCCGGAGGAGGAGTGGGACATCGCCGACCTCCTGGGAGACGACTCCGGGACGAACGTCCGGTTCTGGGTCGCGAGGCAGCGGATGCGGTCCCTGGCCGCCCGGGGGGTGGAGATCGTGGCGCAGGGGCGTCCCCGGTGCAGGCTCTGCGGCCAGCCCATCGAACCGGAGGGCCACGTCTGCCCGGCCCAGAACGGACACCGCGAGATCGGCGAGTTCCGGTAGTGGACCGCGACCGCGCCCTGAGCCTGCTGGCCGAGGGCGAGATGGAGATCGTAGGCCTGCTGCCGATGGCCTCGAACGCGACCCTGCTCACGACGGTCGACGACGGAGAGCTCTGCGCCCACGCCGTGTACAAGCCTCAGCGCGGGGAGCGACCCCTGTGGGACTTCCCCGACGGAACGCTGTGCCTGCGCGAGCAGGCCGCCTGGGTCGTGGACGACGAGCTCGGGTGGGGGCTGGTGCCCCCCACCGTGCTGCGGGAGGGACCCGCCGGCCTGGGCGCCCTGCAGCTGTACGTCGATCACGACTCGGATGCGGACCTGCAGGCCTACCTGGACGAGCATCCGGGCGAGCTGGCCCGGTTGGCCCTGTTCGACCACGTGATCAACAACGCCGACCGCAAGGGGGGTCACTGCCTGCTGGACCCGGACGGGCGCCTGTGGGGGGTGGACCACGGCGTGACCTTCCACACCGAGCCCAAGGTGCGGACGGTCATCTGGGCCTTCGCCTCCGACCCCATCCCCGACGCGCTCCTCGCCGACCTCGAGGCGTTCCACGACCGCGGCGCCGGCTCGGACCGGCTCGCCGAACTCTTGACCCAGGCCGAGATCGACGCCCTCCTGGACCGGGTCCGGACCCTCATCGTGACCCGCCGGTTCCCCCTCCCGGGTCCCGGCCCCCAGGTCCCGTGGCCGCCCTGGTGACCTCAGATGCTTCAGATCCGGCGCCGTAGGGGAGAGGCTGGGGGTCGAAGATCACCCGAAGAGGGAGGGATGCATGCTCGGATTCATCATCGGTCTGATCCTGATCGGGCTCATCGCGGGCGCCCTGGCGCGGCTCCTGGTCCCGGGCCGAGACCCCATGAGCATCCCGATGACGATCCTGCTCGGTATCGCGGGCTCGTTCATCGGAGGCTTGATAGGCCGGGCGCTGTTCGGTGAGGACTACACGGTCGGTCTCATCATGTCCGTGCTGGGGGCGGTCCTGCTCCTGCTCATCTACCGGCAGTTCAACAAGCGCGGCGCGCGCGCGTAGCGCCCGCGGGTCTAGGCCGGGTCCACGCACTGGACCCGGCCTCCGCCCGCCGGGGTCCCCCTCGGGTACGGCTCCACGAACCCCGACCCCGGGTCGTCCGTCGTGGCGTACCTCACCAGGGCCCGGTAGATGGCGTTGGCCGTCAGGCGCTGTACGTCCGCGCGGCGCAGGAGAGCCTCCTCCCGCGCGTGCGAGATGAACATGATCTCGAGCAGGGCCGACGGGACCTGGGCCCCCCGCAGGATCCCGTAGTAGTCGCCGCCCCGCGAGTTCCGGCGGTACTTCGCGCCGGCGTCCGTGTCGGACATCCAAGGCCCCCCGAGGGGGGTGAGGGCGCCCCTGATCTCCTCGAGGGCGAGCCCGGCGATCCGCTTCGACCCCTGCGACCCCGGTGTTGCCACCTGGTAGTACGTCTCCGTCCCCGGCTGGGCCGACGGGCCGTCGGGCTCGGCGTTGTTGTGGATCGAGACCAGCGCGTGGGCGTTCAGCGCGTTGGCCAGTGCCGTCCGGTAGCCGAGCGTCGCGAAGTGATCCGAGTCGCGGGTGAGGAACACCCGGGGTGCGCCGTGTCCCCGCTCCGGCATCCCTTCGAGGGCGGGAGCCTCCCGGAGCAGGTCGGCCAGATGGGCGGCGATGGCCAGGTTGACCTCCTTCTCCCTCAGGCCGCCCGGGCCTACCGCGCCCGCGTCGATGCCGCCGTGACCGGGGTCCAGGACGAAGGTCGCGCTGCCCAACCCGGTCAGGCCGGGGGTGGGGGCCGGAGGGTGAAGCCGGACGTCGGACGCCGAGACCCAGACCCCCTCCAGGCAGGGGGTCCGGACGGCCAGGAAGTCCCCGGACCGTCCGGTGACGGGCAGCAGGATCCCCGCTCTGAGCCTGCTCACGCCGGGCGCGTCCGCTCCGGGTCCGGACCGCACCACGGTCGGGCCCACCGTCTCGGC
>DATLFR010000136.1 GCA_035540895.1 Actinomycetota bacterium
AGATGTCGGCGAAGCTGGGTGCGACGATCGCCCGGAAGCCGAAGTCCTGGAGGGCCCACGGTGCGTGCTCACGTGACGACCCGCACCCGAAGTTGCGTCCGGCGACCAGGATCGGGTTCGGCTCCAGCGTGATCTCTCCCGACCTCACCCAGTCATAGAAGAGGAACTCTCCGAACCCCGTCCGCTCGATCCGCTTCAGGAACTGCTTCGGGATGATCTGGTCGGTGTCGACGTCCGCGCGCCGCAGGACCGAGACCCTGCCCTCGACGATGGTGACCGGCTCCATCAGGCCCACTCCCTCAGGTCGACGAAACGGCCCTCGATGGCGGCCGCCGCGGCCATCTCGGGGCTGCAGAGGTGGGTACGACCGCCCGCTCCCTGGCGTCCCTCGAAGTTGCGGTTGGAGGTGGACGCACAACGCTCCTGCGGATCGAGCGTGTCGGGGTTCATGCCCAGGCACATGGAGCAGCCGGCTCCCCTCCACTCGAACCCGGCCGCGGTGAAGACACGGTCGAGTCCCTCCTGCTCCGCTTGGACCTTCACCTGCGCCGAGCCCGGGACGACCATCGCCCGCACGGTGGGCGCGACCCGCTGTCCCTCGACGACCGCCGCCGCGGCGCGCAGGTCGGAGATCCGCGAGTTCGTGCAGGACCCGATGAAGACGCGGTCGAGGGGGATGTCCGTCAGGGGGGTGCCCGGCTCCAAGCCCATGTAAGAGAGAGCGCGCTCGGCCAGACCAGGGTCCGGGCGGTCGGACGGGTCCGGCACGCGCCCCGTGACCTCGGCCACCATGGCCGGGGTCGTGCCCCAGGTCACCATGGGAGCCACGTCCGAAGCGTCGATGGTCACCTCCCGGTCGAAGGTGGCGCCCGGGTCCGTCGGGAGCCGCCGCCACCGCTCGATGGCCGCGCCCATGTCGGAGGGCGCCGCGGGGCGGCCGTCCAGGTACTCGAAGGTGGTGTCGTCCGGGGCGACCAGGCCGGCCCTCCCACCGCCCTCGATGGTCATGTTGCAGATCGTCATGCGGCCCTCCATCGACATGGCCTCGATCGTCTCCCCGGCGAACTCGACCGCGTGACCGGCGAAGCCGTCCGTGCCCAGGCGTCCGATGGTGGCGAGGATCAGGTCCTTCGCCCGCACGTACCGGCCCAGCTTGCCCTCGTAGAGCACGCGCATCGTCTTCGGCCGGCGCTGGACGAGGCACTGCGTCGCGAGCACGTGCTCGACCTCGCTCGTGCCGATCCCGAACGCGAGCGCTCCGAACGCGCCGTGCGTGGCCGTGTGGCTGTCGCCGCAGACGATCGTCATCCCGGGCTGAGTCACGCCGAGCTCGGGACCGATCACGTGGACGATCCCCTGCCGGTCCGACCCCAGCGAGAAGATCGGGATGCCGAACTCGGCGCAGTTGCGCTCGAGCGTCTCGACCTGGATGCGCGACAACCGGTCCGTGATCAGCCGGGCGGCGGGGGTGCCGTCCGTCGGCACGTTGTGGTCGGCCGTGGCGAGGGTTCGGTCCGGGCGACGCACGCGGCGTCCGGCCAGTCGCAGGCCCTCGAAGGCCTGGGGGGAGGTGACCTCGTGCACGAGGTGCAGGTCGATGTAGATCAGACCGTCCCGCACCTCGTGGGAGTCCCAGATCTTGTCTACGAGCGTCCGTGGCATCCTCAGCCTCCTCGCGCTGGAGCCGTCACGACCGACACGAACTCGGCCTCTCGGCTCCCGGGGTTCTCGAAGTGATGCTGCAGGTCGGCGTCGAAGGTCACGGCGTCCCCCTCCTGGAGCTCGTACCGGTCGCCCGCGATGACCAGGACCACCGAACCCCGCTGCACGACCGCCGTCTCCCGGCTCCCGGGCGAGTGCAGCGGCGGCCCGGACGTACGGGAGCCGCCGGCCAGTGCGTGGACGGAGACGAGCGTCGGCTGGCCCGGGAGCCCCGGGGTGAGCTCCGTGTAGCGGTGACCTTCGCGACGGGTGGTCCTCCCGCGCCCTGCTCGGACGACCGCGACGAGCGGCTCCTCGTCCAACCGCAGCAGCTGGGAGAGCGAGAGCCCGAGCCCGGACGCGATCCGTCCGGCGACCGTCAGCGTCGGCGACGTCTCCCCGCGTTCGACCTGCGAGAGCATCGGCGCGGACACGCCGGCACGCTGGGACAGGTCCCGCAGCGAGAGCCCCATCGACTCCCGCAGCGCCCGGACCCGTGACCCCACGCTCTCCGCCGTTCGGACAGCCATCGCCGTACGTTATCACGGACGAACGTTCAACTTAACGTGCGGGCCGGTTCCCTGCGCCCACCACGGCCATACGCGATGATGCGGGGATGAACGAGCCCGAGGAGCAGCGCCTGGCCGAGGAGATGGAACTCCCGGCGTCCGTGCCGCACATGACGCGTCGCCGCCTGTCCGACGGCCAGGCGGTCGCCGCCCTCATCCTCTTCCTCATCTTCCGTGCCATCACCCAACGGGTCGGGTTCGGTTTCCTGCCGCGCCTGCTCGCATCGCCGTTCCCATGGGTTCTGCCGCTCCTGAACAACACGATGCTCATCCTCATCGCGGTCGGCACCGAGGTCCGCGGGAACACCGGGATGCTGATCGCCTCGGGCATCGCCTCCGTCGCGATGTCGCTCGTGTCCGGGCTCGTCCTGTACTGGGCCGGGTACCGGTTCGGTCCCGAGCTGGCCGTGCGGGCGGAGAAGGAGGGGTCGATGTGGGCCTCCCTGTGGAACCCGAAGCAGGTCGCCCGCGCGCACGCGTGGATCGAGAGGTACGGGTTCGGGGCCGTCGTCATCGGCCGCATGGTTGAGTGGCTCGTGACCCCCGTCGTGCTCGTCGCGGGCAGCACACGGATGTCGATACGGAAGTTCCTGCCCGCCTACCTGATCGGATCGGTGGGGTTCGCCGCCACCTTCCTGTGGCTGGGTGGGCGCGCCGGCGACCGGTGGCCCTGGCTCCCGGACCGCATAAAGGCCTTCGGCGCGTGGAGCCTGCGGATCACGCTCGCCCTGCTGGTCCTGATGGCGATCGCGGCGGTCCTGTCCAAGAAGCAGGACGGCCCGAAGGACGCGGCCCCAACCGAGGGGAGCCCGCCGGCCTGAGCCGCGCGATCGGGGGGTCTAGAGCGTCACCGCTCCCTTCGACGCCGAGGACACCAGCCGGGCGTACTTGGCCAGCGCTCCCGTCGTGTAGCGGGGCGGGGGCGGCACCCAGTCCTCCAGGCGCCGCTTCAGCTCGTTCGGCTCGACCTCGATATCGAGGGTGCGCGAGGGGATGTCCACCGAGACCATGTCGCCCTCCCGGACCAGCGCGATCGGTCCGCCGTCGACCGCTTCCGGGGCGACATGCGCGATCGAGAGGTTACGGGTGGCTCCTGAGAACCGCCCGTCGGTGATCAGCAGGACCCGGTCCCCCAGCCCCGCTCCCGCGATGGCAGCGGTGACGGCGAGCATCTCCTTCATCCCGGGGCCGCCGCGCGGGCCCTCGTAGCGGATGATGACGACGTCCCCCTCCCGCAGCTGCTTGGACACCACCGCGCGGAAGGCCTCCTCCTCCGAGTCGTAGACGCGCGCCGGACCGCGGAACCGCTCCACCTCGGTCCCGGCCACCTTCACCACCGCTCCGTCGGGAGCCAAAGATCCGCGCAGGATCGCGTACCCTCCCTCGCGGTGGATGGGGTCGTCCAGGGGGCGGACGACGTCCTGGCCCCCGGGGAACGTCACGTCGGCCAGGTTCTCGGCCACGGTCCGGCCGGTCACCGTGATGCAGTCGCCGTCGATCAGACCGGCGTCCAGGAGCTCCTTCATGACGACGGGGACGCCCCCGATCCGGTCGAGGTCGGTCATCACGTAGCGTCCCATCGGCTTGAAGTCGGCGATGTGGGGCACCCGGCGGGCGACCCGGTCGAACTCGTCGATCTCCAGGTCGATCCCCGCCTCATGCGCGATGGCGGGCAGGTGCAGGACCGCGTTCGTGGAGCCGCCGACCGCGCAGCAGACGGCGATCGCGTTGCGGAAGGCCTCGAGCGTCATGATGTCGCGCGGCCGCAGACCGAGCTCGAGGATCCGGACGGCCGCCTCCCCCGTGGCCCTGGACAGGGCCTCCCGACGCGGGTCGAGCGCGGGTATCGAGGCGGACAGGGGCAGCGACATCCCCAGCGCCTCGGACACCGACGCCATCGTGTTCGCCGTGTACATGCCCCCGCAGGACCCGGCCCCCGGACAGGCCACCCGCTCGAGCTCGCCGAGCTCAGCCTCGGTCATGCGGCCGGCCGAGACCGCGCCCACGCCCTCGAAGACGTCCTGGATGGTGACGTCGCGCCCCTGCCAGTGGCCCGGCATGATCGTGCCCCCGTACAGGAAGACCGACGGCAGGTTGAGCCGGGCGCTGGCCATGAGCATCCCGGGCAGCGACTTGTCGCAGCCGGCGATGGTGACGGCGCCGTCGAAGCGCTCCGCGTGCATCACGAGCTCCACGGAGTCGGCGATCACCTCGCGGGAGACGAGGGAGGCGCGCATCCCCTCGTGGCCCATGGAAATGGCGTCGGACACGGCGATCGTCACGAACTCGACCGGCACCGCACCCGCCGCCCGGACCCCCTCCTTCGCCCAGTCCGCGCACCGGTCCAGCGACAGGTTGCACGGCGTGACCTCGTTCCACGAGGAGGCGACGCCCACCTGAGGTCTGTTGAAGTCCTCCTCGGAGAACCCGACCGCTCGGAGCATCGCTCGTGCTCCGGCCCGCTCGAACCCCTCGGTCACCTCGCGCGACCGTGGGCGCGGGTCGCCCCCGTGGTCGTGATGGGTCATGCGTGTCCTCCTTGTCGCCCGGGCTCCCAGGATAGGGGCGGGCGGCCGAGGTGAGGGCTACTGACCGACGACGGGGACCGGCGCGGCGGGAGCGGCCGGGTACCCCGGGACATCGACGCAGTGCTCCACGAACAGGATCGGCGCCCACCCTCCGTATACGCAGACGCGGTCGGAGGTCGGGTCCGCGTCCGCGGAGCCTCCTGCGGCCGTGAGGGCCACGACGACCGCCGCGAGCAGGACCTTCAGCGAGCGACGCTTCACACGCATCCTCCCGGGGTTCCGTCGGGACGCCCGCGAAGGGCGTCGGCCAGGACGTCGACCGGGGTGTCCTCGGTCCCGTTCTCGATCCGTACGCCCACGACGGGACCCGATCCACCATCGGGACCCTCCTCGGAGCAGCCGAGACCTACGTCCGCGACGACCTCGCGTGCGGGGGTTCCCCCAACCGGGGCCGCGACCGTCTGTCCGGCCGCGGCGGAGCGAGGCTGCACGGCGCGGACGACGGAACCTGAGGAGGCCTCCGTGACGATAGGCGCTACCGCCGCGGACCGAGCCGCCTCGGGCGCCCTCACGGGAGCCGGCCCGGGGGCACCCGCACCGAGCAGACCCCCGGCCGCGAGCCCCGCAGCGAGGCAGCCGGCGGTGAGGGCCTCCTGCCACCGCTGGAGCCTGGCCAGGAAGGTGCCCGGGACGAAACCGGACCGCTCCAACGCCGCCCTCAACCTCTCCCGTGCGCGACACAGCAGCGTGTGCGTGGCTCCCTGCGTGAGGTCGAAGGTCCGGGCGACCTCTCGTGCGTCGCCCGTGTTCGCGTAGACGACCAGAGCGTCACGGTAGCGCGGGGGCAGGGTCGCCAACGCGACCCTGACGGCCCGTCGATCCTCGGCCGTCATGACCTGGTCCTCCGGGCCCACCGTCAGGTCGGTGACCATCCGGTCCATCTCCTCGGACCCGCCGCTGGCGACCTCGCGTGCGCGTCGCGCGCGGTCGACGGCGAGGTTCCGCGTGACGGTGCGCAGCCACGGCAGCGCGCGCGGGTCGACCCCCTTGGCGAGGGCCCGGGCCAGCGCCTCCTGCACCAGGTCCTCGCCGTCCTTGCGGGCCAGCCGCGATGCGGTCGCGCTCAGCTGGCGTATGGCAGCCCGCAGGTCCGATTCCGCCGTGCTCACGAGGAGAGTCTACTCAGGTGAGTCCAGCCCCGATCGCGGGATGTCCGATATGTCGGAGGGGCCCCTCGCGGGGCCCTCGAACATTGGATCACGCAGCTTCAGGGGAGCCTTTCGCAGGTCGACTCGTTCACGACCGATCGGCCGTTCACGGTCAACGAAGCGCTCGCACAGACGGAGCCGCCTGCGTGCGCCGGAGACGAGGCGATCAGCGACAGCACCGCCACGCCCACGACGGCCACCGCCTTCGCGATCAGACTCCGCATGCCTCCTCCACTCGGCCGGGCGTGCGACGTCCGGGACCGGGGGGAGGTCCCGGACGTCGCGAACGGGGACGGGTACCTGCGTCCGCACGCCCACGATGACGGCCGCTCGCCCTCCGCTCGGAGATGGATACGCGCCGGGAGCCGGCGACCTTACAGCCCGAGTCGCTCGGAGATCAGCGACCGGACGACCTCCGGGTTCGCGCGACCCTGGGTCCGCTTCATGACCTGCCCGACGAGCGCGTTCACCGCCCCGAGCTTGCCGGAGCGGATCTGATCCACGAGCTTGGCGCTGTCCGCGATCACCTCGTCCACGACCCCCGTCAGCTCCTCGCTGCCCGAGATCTGGGCCAGGCCCTGCTCGGCCACGACCGTGGCCGGGTCGGCGCCCGTCTCGGCGACGGCGCGCAGCACGGTCCCCTTCGCGACCGAGATGGAGATCCTCTCCTCGTCGACGAGGGTCTGTAGCGCCACCACCTGCTCGGGCCCGACCCCCGCCTCGTGCGGCTCGACGCCCCTCTCGTTCGCCATCGCCGAGAGCTCGCCGATGTACCACCTGGCGATCGACCGGGGGTCGCCCGGGTAGGCGGCGACGGCGGACTCGTAGGCGTCCGCCAGAGCCTTCGTCGCCGTGAGCGTGCGCGCGTCGCGCTCGCTCAGCGCGTGTTCCTCGACGAGCCGGCGGCGGCGCTGGGAGGGGAGCTCCGGGAGGGAGGTCCGAACGCGATCCACCCACTCCCGGCTCGGCGCGAGCGGGACGAGGTCGGGATCGGGGAAGTACCGGTAGTCCTCGCTCCCCTCCTTCGATCGTCCGGGCAGCGTCCGTCCGGACGCCTCGTCGAAATGCCTCGTCTCCTGGACGACCCGGCCCCCCGACCCCACCAGCTCGGTCTGGCGCTCGATCTCGTGGGCCAGTGCGCGCTGGACGGACCGGATCGAGTTCATGTTCTTCACCTCGGCCTTCGTTCCCAGCGCCGTCTCCCCCACCGGACGGATGGACACGTTGGCGTCACAACGCAGGGACCCCTCCTCCATCCGGACATCGGACACCTCGATCGCCTGCAGCAGGGCCCGCAGCTCGGTCAGGTAGGCCCGCGCCTCCTCCGGGCTGCGGATGTCCGGCTCGCTCACGATCTCCACGAGCGGGACCCCGGCCCGGTTGTAGTCGACCTTCGCGTACTCGGCGTCGCCGATCCGTCCGGACCCCCCCACGTGGCTCGTCTTCCCCGTGTCCTCTTCGAGGTGCACCCGATGGACGCCGATCCGCCTCGTCTCCCCGTCCACCTCCACCTCGAGCCAGCCTCGCGACGCGAGCGGGATGTCGTACTGCGAGATCTGGTAGTTCTTCGGCATGTCCGGATAGAAGTAGTTCTTCCGGTGGAAGACGGACCTGGGGGCGATCTCGCAGTTGAGGGCGAGGCCGATCCGGATCGCGTACTCGACGGCCCTCTCGTTGATCACCGGCAGCGTGCCGGGCTGCCCGGTGCACACCTCGCAGATCTGCGTGTTCGGCTCGGCCCCGAACGTGGTCGGGCACGCGCAGAAGACCTTCGAGTCGGTCGAGAGCTCCACGTGGCACTCGAGCCCGATCACGGCCTCGTACGTGGTCTCGGCGGGTGCGGTCACGGTCATGGTCTGCTGCTCCTCTTCCGTAGGAGGCTCCGACGCCGGTTCCGTTCTCGCCGGCTCGGGCTCGGGCTCCGGCTCCCGCGCCGGCTCGGGATCGGGCGCCGGTTCGGTTGCCGGCTCGGGTTCGGGCTCCGGCTCCCGTGCCGGCTCGGGCTCGGGCGCCGGCTCGGGTTCCGCGGGAGCCTCCGGCTCCCTGACGGGAGCGGGCTTCCGTGGGGCGGGCTCCTGCGCCCGGTAGGGGGGCCGGGCGATCTCGCCGAGCACCCTCGGCGACGCCGGACCGTCCGGGTCGATGTGGTCGGCGAGAAGCGCGGGGAACTCGGCTCCCGCCTCGTCGGGGAGCCAATCGGGCCGTTGGTAGGTGGGTAGCGCGACCGCCGCCTCGGCGAGCTCGGTGCGCCACCTCTTCGTGTGCCAGACGTGGAAGACGGTCGTGCGTTCGTCCGCGGTCCGGACCGTGAGGTAGCCGTTCGCCCGGCCGATGCCGGGGATCACCCCCTGCAGGCGCCATGAGTACAGGTCCCGCCATGGGACGCGCAGCTCGTGCGGTCCGGACGGTGGGGCCGAACGCGCGCGCCACACGAGTCCGAACGGCTCGATCTCCATGACCCCCGGCACGGCGGCCGACTCCGTGCGTCTCGGACCGCCGTCCCCTCCGCCGGCCGCCCCCACGTAGGCCGCCGATCCGGCGAACGACGAGCGGGGGCCGGGAGCCGGTCGCCGCCTCCCCACCCGGAGCTCGCTGAAGGCGAACGCGGCGACGACGAGGGCACCGAAGACGTAGAGGACGATCTCGATGAAGTCGCTGGGGAAGCGGATGTTGCGGTAGACGATGTAACCGAGGGCGGCGAAGGCGACGACCCACGTCGCCCGGTCGCTCCAGAGCTTGCGGCGCTGCAGGTCCATCAGGCCAGGTGCTCCCGTATCGCGCGCCCCGCCTCGGCGGGGCGCTCCATCAGCGGCAGGTGTCCGGCTCCCTCCACCCGCACGAGTCGCGCCTCGGGCAGCAGCCGCGCGTACTCCTCGCCGTGGGCGATGGGGACGAACCGGTCCTCCGCCCCCCAGACCACGAGGGAGGGGCAGGTGACCCGGCCGAGCCGGCGCGGGAGCTTCGGGTCGTGCAGGTAGGGGTTCCAAGCCAGTCGCGCGGTCGTCTGCTGCGCCTGCACGAACGGGAGCAGGACGTCCTCCGGCGGCGGGTCGGACCGGTCGAAGGAACGCATCATC
>DATLFR010000137.1 GCA_035540895.1 Actinomycetota bacterium
CTCCCCCTCCACGTCGCCGTCTCCGGCGAGGCGGCGCATCGTGGCCTCGTCGGCGGCCGCGAAGACGTCCCCGGGCGCCCCCTCGGCGATCTGGGCGGCCAGGGTGGACGACCCGGCGAACGACATCTGCACGCGCAGCCGTGGATGCTCCTCCTTCAGGTCGGCAGCCAGGCCTTCGAAGGCGTCCGTGAGGGAGGCGGCGGCCAGCACCACGAGGTCGCCCGACGGTTCGCCGGGGGGCGTGGGAGCCTCCTCCCGGCTGCATCCGATGAGGGCGAGGGCCACCGCGCCGGCGGCGAGACGCCGGGTCAGCCGCCCGGAACGCAGGTGAGTCACGCCCCTACGGTGACCGACCCTCCCCCACGCCCGCAACGGGAGCGGCGTCTCAGCCGAGCGACATGTGCACGCGGACGACCGACCCGTCCTCGAACGTCCGCACCTGGACGAGATCGCAGAGCTGGTTCACGAGCCACAGCCCGTACCCGCCCTCCTGCTCTTCCCGCGGGCGGACGCGGCCCGCCAGCGGTCGCGAGATCCGTCCCGCGTCCCGCACCTCGCAGATCAGCGCCCCCGGCCTCGACCAGCAGCGCAAGGTGCCCGACCCGCCCCCGTAGCGGATGCTGTTCGTCGCCAGCTCGGTTACCGCCATGAGCAGGTCCGCGGTACGGTCCGCCCCGACACCGGGTGGCCGCCGCCGACACGAACGTCCTCACGGCACGCAGGCTCCTCATGTCGTAGGTCATCGACTCGAAGGGGCCGTCGGGCTCATCCAAGGGAGTCGAGAAGGGCTCGGAGGCCGGCCCAAGACCGCCGTAGGTCGAGCTGGACGAGCCGACTCCGCCGAGCGATACCACGGGATGCGTCGTCGCGGCCGCCTCGACCACCTCGGGGTCCAGCGCGGCCGCGTCGTAGGGACAGATCAGCCACAGGGATGGACCCTCGGCGAACGCCAGGTTGAGCAGGGACTCGTGGCGGTGGCACTCGACGATCTCCTCGTCGCTGCGGCCCGCCCATATCGGCTCGCCGACCCCGCGGAGGGGCCGGTCCCCCGCCCGGGCTGCGAAGTCGACCCAGGCGGGGATGATCCTGGCGGGGTTGCTGCCGAGCTGGGTCATGTCCTCGAAACGCACGTCCGCTGCGTCGTGGCCCAGTTCCTCGCGGAGGGCCTCGACCTTCTCGCCCGGAACCGCCACCAGCATGGCCGCCCCCTCACGCACCCCGTCCCTGACGAACGACGAGATCCGCTGCACGAACTCGTCCAGGCCCTCGTAGACGAGCGCCTCGTGGCGGAACCCGGATCCCCCGCCCCTTGGGTTCTCAGCGGGCCGCGAAGTGGCGCCCCGGACGGGCGCACCGGCGGACATGCCGTGTCCGATACCCATCTGGAAAGGACTGTAACCGCGGGGCGTCCGGACGGGCGGGCTCCCGCCCGGACCGTCAGACTCGAGCCATGGAGGGTGGCGGCAGCTCGTGGCCCCGCCGGTGGCGGGCGCGGTGGATCTGGTGGGAGGAACACGACCTCCTCCGGGCGGTCTTCGCCGCCTCGCCCCTGCGTCGGGACGGGTTCGGCTACCTGCGCACGACCTTCGAGCTGCGGTCGGCTCCGGCGCGGGCGACCTGCCGCATCACCGCCGACGGCCGCTACCAGCTGTGGGTCAACGGCACCCGTATCGGGCGGGGGCCGGTGCGGTCCGAACCCTCGCACCTCACCTACGACACCTACGATCTGGGGGCTCACCTGCGCGAGGGCGTGAACGCGGTAGCCGTGCTGGTCCGGGGGTACGGCGAGGCGAACCCTCACTACAAGCCCGCCCCGCCCGTCGGGACGCTCGGCCTCGGTGCCCTGCTCTTCGAGGCGGAGATCGACGGACTCCTCGTCTGCAGCGACCGGTCCTGGCGCGCCGCCGAGGCCCCCTTCCGACGCGCGGAGCCCAGCGGCGTGGGCGGCCCCCCACCTCCCGAGATCGTGAACGGACGCGCCGTCCCGAACGGATGGACCGAGCCCGGCTTCGACGACTCGGCCTGGCGCCCGGCGTACGAGACGGAGGCGGCGGGTCCGGGGTCGGGCGGCGGCATCCCCCCCTGCGAGCCATTCGGAGGGCTGGGCCCCCGTCCGATCCCACACCTCGCGGAGCGCGTCATGTCCCCAGTCTCTGCCCGGGGCGACGGCGGGTCGACCGTCTTCGACATGGGTCAGATCGTCTGCGGGCATCCACGCATCGCCCTCGAGGCGGAGGCGGGCACGGTCGTCCGGCTCACGTGCGGGGAGGCACTAGACGAGGCCGGCACCCCCGTCACCGACGTGAGGGAGTGGGAGCTCGTATACACGGCCTCCGGACGGCCCGGAGAGGCGATCGAGGCGTTCGAGCCGGTCGGCTTCCGTTACCTTCGGACGTCGATCATCGAAGGGAACGCGACCCGACTCTCCGTAGATGCTCTGGAGCGCACCTACCCAAGGGAGCCGGGATCGTACTTCCGGTGCAGCGACCCGGTCCTGACCGAGCTCTGGCAGGCGGGGGCCAGGACCCTCGACCTGTGCTCCCTCGACGCCTACATCGACTGTCCGGGACGGGAGCAGCGGTCCTGGCTCGGCGACGACTACGTGATGGCTCTCGTGGGCCTCGTCTGCAACCCCGACGTCCGCCTGGCCGCCTGGACGCAGCGTCTGCACGCGCAGGGGGCCCGTCCGGACGGGCTCCTCCCCGCCGTCGCCGCGTCCGACTTCACGGACCGCCCCGTCACCCTGCCCGACTGTTCCCTGCACTGGATCCGCACCCAGGCCCGGCTGTGGGAGCGGACGGGGGACCGCGACCTCGTGGTCGGCCTGCTCCCCGTCGCCGCCCGGATCCTCGACTGGTTCGAGGCGAGGCGCGGGCCGGACGGGTTGCTCACCGATCTCGAGGGTTGGGTCTTCATCGACTGGGCGCAGAACGAGCGTGGACGGCAGACGGCGGTGATGGACGCCCTGTACGCCATGGCCCTCGAGGACGCCACCACGCTCGCGGTCGTGGCCGGCGACCGGGGACTGGCCCGCCGGTGTACCGAGCGGGCGCGAGCGACCCGACGCGCGTTCGGCCGCTACTGGGACCGACGCCGTCGCGTCTACGTGGACGCGGCCGACCCGGACGGCTCCCCGGGCCGCCGGGTGAGCCAGCACACGAACGCCGTCGCGATCCTGTCCGGGTGTGCCCCCCGGTCGCGATGGGACGGGATGCTCGACCGGGTCCTGGACCCACGTCGGGTCGTCCGGACGCTCACCCCCGGCGACACCCCTGAGCTGGACCGCCGCCTGAGCCACCAGTGGGAGGACCCGGCGATGGACGAGGAGGAGCAGGTGGTCGAGGCGCAGCCCTTCTTCTCGCACTTCGTCCACCAGGCGGTGGCGCAGGCCGGACGCGCCCACCTGATCGTGGACCTGTGCCGGAGATGGACCCCGATGCTCGAGCGCGGGAACGGGTGCATCGAGGAGTACTGGACGGCTCGGCCCGGTCTCGGCTCGCTCTGCCACGCGTGGTCGGCCACCCCGACCTACGACCTGTCCACGCACGTCCTGGGCATCAGACCCCTTCACGACACCGTGCACGTGAACCCGGCGCTCGGCGACCTCGACTGGGCGGAAGGCGCGGTACCGACGCCCCATGGACCCGTGCGGGGGCGGTTCGGCGCCAGGTCGTGGCTCGAGGTCCCGGATCGCATGGAGGCCATCGTCGCGATCGGGGGCCGCGAGGTCCGGCTCGGTCCGGGACGGCACGACCTGTAGCCCGACGTTCGGCGGTCGTCTAGGCTTGCCCTCATGCCGGATACCTGGAGCGTCGAACGGCGAGCCGACCGGACGGTGGTCGTCTTCGACGGCGAGGTCGACTTCGCGAACGCCCCCGCGTTGGAGACCGACCTCCGCGCCCAGCTGCAGCCCGAGGGACTCCTCGTGCTCGATCTGCGCGGGCTACGCTTCATCGACTCGTCCGGTCTGCGGGTCTTCCTGCGGCTGTGGAAGAGCTCCCAGGAGACGTCGAGCCGCGTGGTGATGGTGAAGGGGTCCGCAGGCGTGCAGCGGCTGCTGGGCTTCGTCCGCGAAGAGGCGCCGTTCGAGCTGGTGGAGTCACCGGAGATGCTCGATGAACCAGACGCCTGACGTCGAGCTGGCCCTGCGGCCGACCGCGGAGAGCGGGCGGGAGGCGAGGCGCGCCGTCGACCGTTTCCGCCCCAGCTTCCCGGAGCACATCGTCGATGTCCTCCACCTCCTCGTCACCGAGCTCGTCTCCAACGCGGTGCGCCACTCGGGGGCCAGTCCGAGCGAGGTGTTCCTCCTACGCATGTGGCTACGGCCGGACGGTGTCCGGGTGGAGCTCCATGACAACGGGCCCGGCTTCGACCCGGAGGCCCTGCTGCCTCGGAGCCCTGACAGCGGGTGGGGTCTGTCGCTGCTCGAGTCGCTCGCGAGCCGGTGGGGGGTGGCCCGCGAGGACGGAGCACGGGTCTGGTTCGAGATAGACCACCCTGCGCACGAGGCGGACCTGTCCCGCCTGAGGCACGGCTGATGGACATGCACCGCGTCCTGGAGACGGCGACGGCGGTCGCTTCGGACGTCCTGGCGAAGAACGCCGAGGCCGTGGACCGAGAGGCACGCTGGCCCCAGGAGGGGATCGCGGCGCTGCTGGACGCCGGACTCGGCGGTCTGGTGGTGCCCGAGGACGCGGGCGGCCTCGGCTACGGACTGCTCGCGCTCACCCAGGTCTGCGAGACGCTGGGTCGTCAGTGCGCCTCTACCGCGATCTGCTACGGGATGCACGGGGTGGGGGCGGCGGTCATCGCGGCGAAGGCGACCCCGCAGCAGCGTGAGCGATACCTCGAGCCGATCGCCCGGGGAGAGCACCTCACCACGCTGGCACTGAGCGAGCCTGGGAGCGGCTCCGCCTTCTGGATACCCTCGACGGCGCTCGCCGCTCGCGACGACGGGACCTATGTCGTGCGTGGAGCGAAGGTCTTCGTCACCAACGGCTCCCACGCCGACTCCTACGTGATATCCACCGTCGCCGCCGACCCGGCCGCCCCGCCCGGCGAGTTCTCGTGCGCGATCCTGCCCGCCTCATCGGAGGGGCTCGTGTGGGGAGGGGGCTGGCAGGGGTTCGGGATGCGAGGCAACGACGCACGACGCCTCGAGATCGACGACGTGGTCATCACCCGTCGAGAGATCCTGGGCGAGGAGGGCGAGGAGATCTGGTACGTCTTCAACGTCGTCGCCCCCTTCTTCCTGGCCGCGATGTCGGGCACCTACCTCGGGGTCGCTCAGACCTGCCTGGAGGAGACGGTCCACCACCTTGGGGGCCGACGCTTCGAGCACACGGGCTCCACCCTCGGCCGCCAGCCGGTCGTCCAGCACCGGCTGGGGCAGCTGTACGGGGTCGTCGAGCGGGCCCGCAGGCTGACCTACGAGGCGGCCATGGCGGCCGAGTCGGGAGCCGAGAACGCGCTCCCCCTACTGTGCTCGGCGAAGGCCGAGGTCGGAGACACCGTCGTCGCGGTGGCCAACGAGGCGATGACGCTCATGGGTGGGATCGCGTACGGGGAGAACTCGCGGATCGCCCGGTCCCTGCGCGACGCGCGCGCCGCGCCCGTGATGTCGCCCTCCACCGACCTGCTGCGCACGTGGGTCGGACGGTACCTGCTCGGGCTCCCATTGCTCACGGAGTGAGCCAGATGAGCGTCGTCCTCGCCGTGGCGCTGGACGCCGAGCTCACGCGAGCGCTCGCCCGGACGGAGCCCGCCTGGCGCCTCCACCCGACCGACGACCCGGAAGGGGTGGACCGACTGGTCCGTGGAGAGCGCTTCGACCTCGTTGTGGTAGCCCCGTCTGTACGGGAGCCGATCCGTGTGGCCCAGCGCGCTCATTCAGCGGACCGCACCGTGCCGGTCGTGCTCCTCAGGGAGCCCGGAGATCTGGAGGTCGTCCGGCGGGCCCTGCAGCTGACGCCCCTGATCGGGGAGAGCGTGCACTGCCTCCCGTCGCCCCACGATGTCGGCGAGCTCGCCGCGGTCCTCCGGGAGGTCCTCAGCGAGTCGGACGCCCGGGCTCGCCACGAAGCCACGACTTCGATGCTCGACCAGATGCTGCGCGAGGCGACCCCCACGCAGCGCCAGCACCTCGGCCTGATCCTCGAGCATCTGCCGGTCGGGGTGATCTCCCTCGACGCCGAGCTGCGTATCCGCGGCACGAACCGAGCCGCCGCCCAACTCTTCGCCGGCCCGGGCGCCGACGCCATCGGCTCCCCCGTCGCGGACGGTTTCGACGATCCGGTCGGCGTGGAGACGTTCCTACGGGGAGCCTCCAGTGGCACGACGCCAGCCGAGCTGTTCGCGATGAGGCACCCGGACGGCCCCCGGCACCTGGAGCTCATCGTCGCTCCCGCGGGAGCCGGTTCCGATGGGCGCGGTCTGCTGCTGCTCGTCCAGGACGTGACCGCACGGGTGCTGGCAGAGCGCGCACGCGACGAGGCTGAAGAGGTCCTCAGGTTCCAGAAGCAGCTGCTCGAGATCGAGAGCGAGGCGACGATCGATGGGATCCTGGTGGTATCGCCGGAGGGGAGGATCCTCTACTCCAATCGACGCTTCGCGCTGATGTGGGGGATCCCAGACGACGTGATGGCGGCCGAGGGCGAATCCGCCGCGCTCGAGTGGGTCTCCCACAGCGTGGTGGACGCAGTGGGGTTCGCGGCCCGTGTGCGCTACCTGTACGAACATCCCGACGAGGTCGACAGGGACGAGATCCTCCTCCGCGACGGGCGCGTCTTCGATCGGTTCTCCACCCCGCTGCGCGACCCCCAGGCGGGTTACCTGGGACGCGCCTGGTACTTCCGGGACATCACCCAGCAGAAGCAGCTCGAGGCGAACCTGAGGCGCAGCCAGGAGAGGTCGGAGCTGCTCGCCAATGCCTCCGCCGTCTTCGCGTCCTCCCTCGACCACGAGGCGATCCTCCACCGCCTGGCCGAGCTCGCCGTAGCCGGCGCCGCGGATTGGTGCGCGGTCGACCTCACCGATGCCGACGGGCGCATCCGGCGCCTCACCGCGACCCACCGGCTCCCCGAGAAGCGCGCCCTGGCTG
>DATLFR010000138.1 GCA_035540895.1 Actinomycetota bacterium
CGACCGCCACGCCGCCTACCTCGCCTGCCTGGCCGGGATCGGCTCGTCCATCGAGCGGCTCGCCGTCGAGATCCGCCACCTGGCCCGCACCGAGGTCCGCGAGGCGGAGGAGCCGTTCGCCGAGGGAGCCCAGAAGGGCTCGTCGTCGATGCCGCACAAGCGGAACCCGTGGCGGTGCGAGCGGCTGTCCGGGCTCGCGCGGCTGCTGCGGGGGTACGCGCACGCCGGGTGGGAGAACCTGCCGTCCTGGCACGAGCGGGACATGTCCCAGTCGTCCGTCGAGAGGGTGGCGCTGGCGGACGCGTCGATCGTCTGCGACTTCGCGCTCGCCGAGATCGGCGAGATAGTCGCCGGGATGCGCGTCTACCCGGACCGGATGCGGGCCAACATGGAGCGGAGCTTCGGGCTCTCCTACTCCCAGCACGTCCTGCTCGCGCTCGTCGACGCCGGGCTCTCGCGCGACGACGCATACCGGATCGTGCAGGGGGCGGCGATGCGGTCGTGGGAGGAGGAGCGTCCGTACATCGAGGTCCTGAAGGAGGACGAACGCACCTCGGTCGTCGACCTCGATGCGGTCTTCGACGAGGCGACCTTCACTCGCCACGTGGGCGTCGTGATCGAGCGCCTGCAGGCCCTGGACGTCTAACCCGCGGCGACGCCTCGGTAGTCCTGGTGGCCGTAGCTGGGGAACTCCATCCGGAAGCTGCCCCCGACGGCCGTGGGGTCGACCGCGGTCACCGGCGTCTGCGCGAAGGTCGCTCCCCCAGGCCCGGCGATCTTCTTGGCCGTCCCCGAGGTCGAGATCCCGAGGCCGAGCATCCTGTAGGCCGGATCCGACGTCACGTGGACGTGCAGCTCACCGACCACGAAGTGCACCCCGGGCGGGACGACGAAGGCGTCGACGGGAGCCCCCGTGGAGCAGACGTCCGACCCGGGCTCGGCCTTCGCCGGTACCAGGACCTGCTGGAGCGCACCCACCTGGACCGGGACCCCGTAGTAGAAGTACGCCTTCGCGGGGGAGCCGCAGGTGCCCGCCACCGCGGGAGCGGACGACGCCACCACGAGGGCGGCGAGGCAGAGACCGAGAACCCGGGTCACGTCTCTCATCCGGCGGGCGTCCGATAGGACTGGGTGCCGTAGCCGGCAAAGGTTGCCGTGAAGCCCCCGGTCACGATCGTGGGATCGAGCGCGTACGTGTCCGACTTCGCGTACCGCACCCCGGTCTCCGACGAGGTGAACCACTCCGACGTGGCGCACCTGTTGGCGAGGCCGAGCCCGTGGAGGCAGTAGGTGGGCTTGTTCTGTCCCACCGCCGTCTGCAGCTCAGCCCGTACGAACGCGACCCCCGGCGGCACCACGAAGGCGTCGGCCGGGGCTCCCGTCATGCACGCCTCCGTGGCGGGGTGGGGCCTGGCCGGGACTAGGACACGTCCCCCCGGCGCCCCCGGGGCCGACGCTCCGTGGAAGAAGTACGCGACGATCGGGACGCCGCAGTCGCCCGCTGATGCGGGCTGGCCGATCTGGGCGAGCGTGGCCACGAACAACCCACCGATGACCACCCGCGCGACGCGACGCCCCCACGGGCGTCCGGGACCCTCACTCATGACGCCACCCATTCGACGACGGGCGCCCAGCTTCCTGCCGCCGTCCCGCCCCGGGCGGTTGTGGTCCGGCTCCCGCGTGGGCATCTACTCGTCCACGACCGATCCCGGAGGTGACGCATGACCCAACGACGCAAGGCGGAGTCCCCGAAGGCGCGCGCCTGGCACGGCGACGCCGCCGCGGCTAACAGGCTGGACGAGGACAGGCGGTGGGTGGTCTGGGGGACGGGCCCCCGAGAGGTGGACGTCCTGCGGACGGCCCGGCAGGGGGACGACATCGCGGAGGGGATAGTGCGGGGACGCGACCCCGAGTGGGCGGACTCGGACGACCCCCTGCGGTGGGTGGTGGTGCTCGACGCGGACGAGGACGACGTCGACGCGTGGGTGCAGGAGGACCCGGCTGCGGCCGGCTACGCAGCGCACCTGATCGCCCCCTCGAGCGACGAGCGTCCGGCCGAGCTGGTCCAGCAGGATGTCGAGAAGGGAGAGCCGGCCCCGCTCCCGCCGAAGGCCAGCAAGCCCAGAGCGAAGTCGGCCTCGGGCGGGTCGAAGGCCGCGAGGTCCAACGGCGGCGAGCGTCCCGGTCCCGCAGGGGGCGAGGAGACCGGCGGCGCGACGGGCCGGGAGCCCGCTCGAGACGAGGAGACGGCCGGCCTGCTGGCCCGCATGCTGGACGCGCTCCCGATCGGGCCGCGGTCCGAGATCTACGAGGGTGAGCTGAAGGTGTTCGCGGGGGCCGACCTCCCCGACGTCCCGCTCTTCGCCGAGGCCGGACCGCACCGCCTGGTGGCCCGGCTGACCCACACTGCCGAGCTGCCGGTTCCGCAGTTCCTGGCCCTGGCCGTGAAGGTCCCGGACATCTACGGTGCAGGTCGCGACCAGGACATCCTCATGTTCTCGAGCCTGCCCGCGCCGGTCGGCCACCACGTGGTGGCGCCGGCGCTCGGGTTCGAGCGGGCCACCTTCTCCACGCTGCTCCCGCACCGGGTAGGCGGGCAGCGCCTGCTCTTCGGCGCGGTCGGGACCCGCTCTCCCCGTGAGGAGGGCCTCACGTTCCGGCTGGTCGTCGCCCCACCGGTCGGCGGCTGGCGCGACGCGGGCGTCCTGTACCTGCGCACGAAGGTCGAGGACGCGGCCGATGCCCCGCGGTTCGACCCGTGGACGACCGGCGGCAGCATCGCCCCCACCGGGACCGTCAACCGCGTCCGCCGGATGGTGAAGGCGGCCGTCCGAACGGTCCGATAGGACGAGCGGGGGTCACCGGGTACCTTTCACCGGTGGCCCCCGACGACCTCACCTCGCGGCTGGACTTCCTGCTCGCCGCGGACGCGCTGAAGCAGGTCCTGCGCCGCAACCCCCTGACGGACGGCTCCCGGCGCGAGAACACGGCCGAGCACTCCTGGCACATCGCGCTGATGGCGCTGGTGCTGTCCGAGCACGCGGCCGAGCCGGTCGACCTGTGGCGGGTCGTCCGGATGCTCCTCGTCCACGACCTCGTCGAGGTCCACGCGGGAGACACGTTCGTCTACGACGAGGCGGCCCGGCTCGGGAAGGAGGCGGCCGAACGGGAGGCGGCCGACCGCATCTTCGGCATGCTCCCGGACCCCCAGCGCGACGAGCTGCATGCCCTGTGGGAGGAGTTCGAGACCGCCGACACGCCCGAGGCCCGCTACGCCCGGGCCGTGGACAGGCTCTCGCCTCTGCTCCTCAACCACGCGTCCGGACCGGGCAACGCCTGGCTCGCCCACGGGGTGACCGCCGACCGCGTCCTCGCGCGCAACGAGCCGATAGGCGAAGCGCTGCCGGAGGTCTGGGAGGAGGCGAAGCGTCGCGTGTCCGACGCGGTGGACCGGGGGTTCCTGGACCCGACCCCCGGCGCCGCAGGTCCGGACGGCTAGGCCGCGACGGGTCGGGGCGACTCGGCCCGGACCGCCGCCGCGTGCTCGGACAGGCACGCCTCGACCGCCCGCACCCCGACCAGCAGCTCCTCGGGGCTGGGCTCGCGGATGGTGACCGCCCGCTGCAGGAACCGGCCGGGAGCCAGGATCGCCCGCGTGAAGCGGGTCCCGCCGGCGCGCCGCATGGCCAGGGCGAGGAGCTCGGCCGCGCTCGCCACCATGACGAGAGGCGCGACCACGCCGAGCGGCCCCCGCGGCAGGGGGACGGCGGTCACGAGGAACAGGATCGCGACGAGGTTCGTGCCGCACCGGTCGTGGATGGCGGTGACGCGGGCCACCCCGCGCAGGTCGCCGAGGTCGACCCCCTGCTCGTGGGCGGTGATCGCCTTGTGTTCGGCGCCGTGGTGACGCCAGAGGGCGGCGGGCATGAGGATCCTCATCGACCCGAGCACGACCGCCCCGAACAGGGGGTCGATCATGGCCCGCCCGATCCCCTGGTCGAACCCCAGGTACCGGGCGAGGAGCCAGTGGGCGGCGCTCAGCACGACGATCACGAAGGCGAAGCGCTGGGTGGACCGCATCCCCTGAGGGTTGCCCTTCGCGCTGCGCACGACGGCCTGCATCCCCGCGGCCAGCGCGGCCAGCACCCGCACCACCGGCACGGTGCTCGTCTTCGTCTGCTGGACCAGTCCGGTCTCGACCGACCCGTCGGTGCGGGCGATCGCCCACGCCTTGTTGCTCCGGATGTACACGCCGTCCGGCAGCGCCATCCCGCCGAGGCGGACGCGGGCCGGTGCGGCGACTTCGGACATGACGGCCAGGTTACGGCCGGTCCCACCCCGCCGCCTCCGTGCCGGGCACGGAGATCGGACACGACCGCCATGTCCGCCCGGTCGGTTAGCCTGAGCCGGTGACCGCCACCATCACCGGGCTCGAGCTCGACCTCCCGAAGGTCGCGACCGGCAAGGTCCGCGAGGTCTTCGACGCCGGCGAGCACCTGCTCATGGTCGCGACCGACCGGGTGAGCGTCTACGACGTGGTGCTTCCGACCTCCATCCCCGACAAGGGCGCCGTCCTGACCGGGCTCTCTGTCTTCTGGTTCGAGCGCACCCGCCACATCATCGGCAACCACTACCTGGACCACCGCCTCGTCTCGTTCCCCGAGGGGGCCCGCATACCCGAGCTGGCCGGTCGTTCGATGCTGGTCCGCCGGGCGGAGATGCTCCCGGTCGAGTGCGTCGTCCGCGGGTACCTGGCCGGGTCCGGCTGGGCCGATTACCAGCGCGCCGGCGAGGTGTGCGGGGTCCGGCTGCCGGAGGGCCTGCGGGAGGCCGACCGGCTGCCGGAGCCGATCTTCACGCCGGCCGCGAAGGCAGCGACCGGACACGACGAGAACATCGATATGGAGGCCGCCCGGACCCTGGTCGGCGACCCGGGCCTGCTCGAGCGGGCGCGGGAGGCCTCCCTCGCGCTGTACGCGTTCGGACACGCCCACGCCGCCGAGTGCGGCATCGTCCTGGCCGACACGAAGTTCGAGTTCGGCCTGGTGGACGGGGAGCTCGTCCTGTGCGACGAGGCGCTGACCCCCGACTCATCCCGCTACTGGCCGGCCGACGAGTGGGAGCCGGGACGCAACCCGCCCTCGTTCGACAAGCAGTACGTGCGGGACCACGCCGCCTCCGTCGGCTGGGACAAGACACCTCCCGGACCGGCCCTCCCCACCGAGGTCGTGGAGGGGACCCGGGGCCGCTACCGGGAGGCGTTCGAGCGGCTCACCGACTCGACCGTCGACGCGTTCGTCGCCACGTCATGAGCGTCCGAGCCCTCGCCCGCATCGAGGTCACCCTCAAGCCGGGCATCGCCGACCCCCAGGGCCAGACGGTCGAGCGCTCCCTGCCCGCGATGGGGTGGGAGAACGTGAGCGAGGTCCGGATCGGCAAGCACCTGGAGCTCGCGCTGGAGGGGGAGTCGCTCGACGCGCTGCGGGAGCAGGTCGACGAGATGTGCCGGGCCTTCCTCACCAACCCGGTGATGGAGCAGTACGGGTTCACGCTCGAGGAGCTGTGACCGACCCGGATGCCCTGGCGCCGATCGTGCGCGAGGTGTACGTCGACGCCGACCAGGCGACCGCGTACAGCGCGTTCGCCGACATCGGGAGCTGGTGGCCGCTCGAGACGCACCCCGAGGAGGGCGACCGCACCCGCACGGCCATCCTGGAGGACCGCCAGGGGGGGCGTCTGTACGAGGTGGCCGAGGACGGTACCGAGCACGAGTGGGGGACGATCCAGGCCTGGGAGCCTCCCAACCGGTTCTCCGTGATCTGGTCGCTGCACGCGGAGGGGGCGACCGAGTGGTCGGTGAGCTTCACCCCCGAAGACGGCCGTACCCGCGTGGTCGTCGAGCACATCGGCTGGCAGACGCTGGGGTCGGGCGACGAGCTGCGGGCCACGTACGACTGGCAGTGGGAGAAGCTCCTCGAGCTGTTCGCCCGGTCCCTCCAGGGCGGCTAGCCAGGACGGCTCCCATGACGGCCGTCCGATACCCTGAAGGCATGTCCGACCGGGGCTCCCTGGCGCTCGTCGTGGTCCTGCTGTCCGCCGCCTTCATCTGCTCGCTGGGGGCGGCGTTCTTCGCCATGCAGCCGCCCGTGGTCCTGCCCGCCGATGTCCGGACGTGGGGGATGGCCGCGCTCGCCGCGCTATCGCTCGGCCTGACGCTGGTCGCGGTCGCGCGGATGTTCCGTCCGGCGGGGGGCTCCCGGTGACCACGGTCGCCGTGGTCCAGTTCCCGGGGTCGAACTGCGAGCAGGACGTCGTCCATGCCGCCCGCTCCGCGGGCCTCGACGCCGGGCTCGTCTTCCACCTCGAGACCGACCTCGGCGGTGCGGACGCGGTCGTTCTGCCCGGCGGCTTCGCGCACGGCGACTACCTTCGCACCGGCGCGATCGCCCGGTTCTCTCCCGTGATGGACGCCGTCCGGGCCCACGCCGAGGCGGGCAAGCCCGTCCTGGGGATCTGCAACGGGTTCCAGATCCTCGCGGAGGCCGGGCTCGTCCCCGGCGCGCTCCATCGCAACGCCGGCCTGCGCTTCATCTGCGACTGGACGGAGATCGAGGTCGTGGACACCGACACCCCGTTCACGCGCGGGATGCAGCCCGGACAGCGCCTCCGCATCCCGATAAACCATTACGAGGGCAACTACGTGCCCGGCGAGGAGGAGCCGCGGGTCGTCTTCCGCTACCTCGACAACCCCAACGGCTCTTGGCGCTCGACGGCCGGGGTAGCCAACGACGCCGGCAACGTGGTCGGACTGATGCCCCACCCGGAGCGCGCGGCCGAGGAGTGGCTCGGCTCGACGGACGGCGCCCTGTTCTTCGCCGGCCTCGTGCGGGAGGGCGCGCGCGTTTGAGCACCACCGAGCAGGTCCCGCTGTACCAGGCCCTCGGCCTCACCCGGCCCGAGTACGACGACATCGTCCGCACGCTCGACCGGGAGCCGAGCCACACCGAGCTGGCGATGTTCAGCGTGATGTGGTCGGAGCACTGCTCGTACAAGTCCTCCCGACGCTTCCTGCGCGACCTCCCCACCGACGCCCCGTGGCTCGTCGTCGGCCCCGGAGAGAACGCCGGCGTGGTCGAGGTCGCCCCCGGCATCCGTGTCGCGTTCAAGATCGAGAGCCACAACCACCCGTCCGCCGTCGAGCCCTTCCAGGGGGCGGCCACCGGGGTGGGCGGGATCGTCCGCGACATCCTGTCGCTGGGAGCCCGTCCGATCGCGCTCCTCGACCCCCTGCGGTTCGGTCCGCTCACCGACGCTCGCAACCGGTTCCTGTTCGACGGCGTCGTGAAGGGCATCGCGAGCTACGGCAACTCGCTCGGGCTCCCCACGGTGGGAGGCGAGGCGGTCTTCGACCCCTGCTACGACGGCAACCCCCTCGTGAACGTGATGTGCGCGGGGATCCTCGAGGATCCGGACATCCTGCGCTCGGCCGCCACCGCCCCCGGACAGCTCGCCCTGCTCTTCGGGTCCCGCACGGGCCGGGACGGGATCGGCGGCGCCTCGATCCTGGCCTCGAAGGAGTTCGAGGAGGGCGAGGAGAGCAAGCGGCCGAGCGTCCAGGTCGGCGACCCCTTCATGGAGAAGCTCCTCATCGAGGCGTGCCTGGAGATGAAGCGCGAGGGGCTGCTGGCCGGCATCCAGGACCTCGGCGCGGCCGGGATCTCGTGCGCGGTCTCCGAGACGGCGGCCGCCGGGGGGCTGGGGATCGAGGCCGATTTGGGCTCGGTCCCGCTGCGCGAGCAGGACATGGAGCCGTGGGAGATCTGCATGTCCGAGTCGCAGGAGCGGATGCTCGCCGCGATCGAACCCGGACGCATCGACCGCGCCATCGAGATATGCCGCCGGTGGGGGCTCGAGGCGGCCATCGTCGGCCGGTACACGGAGGGTGGACGGGTCGTCGTCCGCGGGGGGGACACGCTCTTGGCCGACGTCCCGGCCGACTCGCTCGCCGAAGGACCCCTCTACGACCGCCCGACCGCGGACCGCGACCGTACGGATCAGCACTCGCTCGACCCCCTCGACCTGGGCTGGCCGCAGCCGGAGGAGCTGCTCATGCGAGTCCTGCGGTCGCCCACCGTCGCGTCGAAGGGGTGGGTCTGGCACCAGTACGACCACATGGTGAGGCTCAACACGCTGGTCGTGCCGGGCTCGGACGGCGCGGTCCTGCGCGTGCCGGAGTCGACCCGGGGGCCGGGGCAGCCGGGCATCGTCCTGTCCACCGACGGACCGGGCCGCTTCTGCGCCCTGGACCCCTACGGGGGCGGGTTGCTCGCGGTGGCGGAGTCCGCGCGCAACGTCGCCTGCCTGGGAGCCCGTCCGCTCGCCATCACGAACTGCCTCAACTTCGCCTCGCCCGAGCGACCCGAGGTGATGGGCGACTTCGCGCGCGTCGTGCGCGGGATGGGGGCCGCGTGCGCCGAGTTCGCGATCCCCGTCACCGGCGGCAACGTGTCCTTCTACAACGAGTCTCCGGCGGGCGCCGTCCACCCCACACCGGTCGTGGGGATGCTCGGCGTCCTCGACGACGCCTACACGTACCGTCCCCTGGCGCCGCGTCCCGGGGACGTGCTCGTCCTGCTCGGGGAGACGCGTCCCGAGCTCGGTGGGAGCGAGGCGCTCGCGCTCGTCCACGGGTTGGTGGCCGGACGCGCCCCGTTCGTGGACGTGCAGGCCGAGGGACGCCTGGTCAGGCTCCTGGGCGACCCGCGGCTGGGGACCGCCGCCCACGACTGCTCTGACGGAGGTCTGGCCGTCACCCTGGCCGAGATGGCGATCGCGGCCGGGTGCGGGATCTCGGTGGAGATGACGCCGGGCGCCGACCCCGTCTGGTGGCTCTTCGGTGAGTCGACCGCGCGGGCCGTCCTCGCCTGCTCGCCCGAGGAGGTCGACCGGGTCCTGGCCGTGGCCGGGCGGGCCCGGGTCCCCGCCGCGCCGATCGGGACGGTGACGGGTGGGGCGCTGGAGGTGCGGGGCGTCCTCAGCGTCGCCTTGGAGGACCTGGCCGCCGCCTACCGGGGCGCCATCCCCGAGATGATGCAGACATGAGGAGGCTGGCGCTCGTCCTGGTGCTCGCGCTCGCGGCGGCCGGGTGCCGCGGTGACGACGAGGGTCCCGGCGGGGGCGACGACGCCGCGGCCGCCCTGACTGAGATCGCCCAGAAGGCGGAGCCGCTCACCTACAAGGCGACCTACAGGTTCCAGCTGCGAGGCCCCCTCGCGGAGGGGTCCGAGACGAAGCTCGAGATCGTGCAGAGGCCCCCGGAGAGCCTGCGGCTCTTCCAGACCACGACCGCCGATGCGGACGGCAAGACGTTCACGGAGTCCACGTGGATCGTGTCGAAGCTCGCCGACGCGCAGGAGCCCACGAGCCCCCTCACCTTCTACAGCTGCTGGGCGGGGGACAGGACCACCCGCGGGCAGGTCCGTTGCCACGAGGCCCCTCCCACCGGGATGTTCGGCCGACGTCAGATCGACGAGGTCTTCGAGTTCGTCCGCCGCCCCCGGGAGTCGTTCGAGTCGGTGGAGTCGCTCGGTTCCCAGAGCATCGCCGGCGAGGAAGCTGCCTGCTTCGAGGCCGTCCACCAGGCGGAGCCCCCGGACCCCGCGGTCTCCCCCGCACCTTTCGACCCGCGCCGGCACAAGCTCCAGCTGTGCTACTCGACCGACGGGATCCTGCTCCGGATGCATCGGTCGATCGACGAGCCCGTCCCGACGGGGCTGGGGTACGTCGAGCAGGTGCTGGAGGCGACCTCGGTCTCCCGCACCGTCGAGGACGGGGAGATCGAGCTGCCCGGTGAGGTCCGGACATCCTCCGACCTGAAAGCCACCCCTTCGCCGTGAAGCCACTGGCGTCACCCGCCGATACACTGGGGGCGCACGGTCGGGCTGACGGCGGCGAGAGGATCGGGCGATGACCCCTTTCGACGGGGTGCGCGAGGAGTGCGGTGTCTTCGGCGTCTGGGCCCCGGGTGAGGACGTCGCCCGCCTGACGTACTTCGGCCTCTACGCGCTGCAGCACCGCGGCCAGGAGTCGGCCGGGATCGCCACGAGCGACGGGTCGGGCGTGGTCGTGTACCGCGACCTCGGACTCGTCTCCCAGGTCTTCAACGAGAAGGTCCTCCAGGGGCTCGTCGGCCACCTGGCGATCGGACATGTCCGCTACTCGACCACGGGCTCCTCGCACCGGTGGGAGAACGCCCAGCCGGCCAGGGTCTCCCGCGCCGACGGGGGGGACATCGCCCTCGGCCACAACGGCAACCTCGTGAACACCTCCGAGATCGCCTCGGAGCTCGCCGCCGCCGGGGTCAACGTCGAGGCGAGCACCGACTCCCACCTCATCGCCGCCCTCCTCGCCCGGGAGCCGAGCGACGACCTGGTCGACTCGTTCAAGAAGGTCGCGCCGCGACTCCAAGGCGCGTTCAGCATCGTCGCGATGGACGAGAACCGGATCTACGGGATGCGCGACCCATTCGGCGTCAGGCCCCTGGTGATAGGTGTCCTGCCGGGAGGCGGCTACGTCTTCGCGTCGGAGACCTGCGCGCTCGACATCGTGGGAGCCCAGTACATCCGCGACGTCGAGCCGGGCGAGCTCGTCGTCATCGACGGCGCCGGCGTCCACAGCCACTGCCTCACGGAGGCGACACCACGGCTGTGCGTCTTCGAGTTCGTGTACCTGGCCCGTCCCGACTCCGTCCTCTACGGACGCAGCGTGTACGAGGTCAGGCGGTCGATGGGCAAGCAGCTCGCGGACGAGTCCCCCGTCGAGGCCGATCTGGTGATCGGCGTGCCCGACTCCGGACACGCGGCCGCCCAGGGTTTCGCCGACCGGGCCGGGCTCCCGTACGGGGAGGGGCTGATCAAGAACCGCTACGTGGGCCGGACGTTCATCCAGCCCACCCAGTCCCTTCGGCAGCAGGGGGTGCGGCTGAAGCTCAACCCGCTCCAGGAGGTCATCGAGGGGAAGAGGCTCGTCGTCGTCGACGACTCGATCGTGCGTGGGACGACCTCGCGGGAGATCGTCGAGATGCTGCGGAAGGCGGGAGCCCGCGAGGTCCACATGCGGATCTCGAGCCCCCCGGTGGCCTGGCCCTGCTTCTACGGGATAGACACCGCGAACCGCGACGAGCTGATAGCGGCGAACGCGTCGCCGAACGAGATCCGCGGGTTCATCGGGGCCGACTCCCTGGGTTACCTCTCCCTCGACGGGATGCTCACCTCGACCGGGGTGGCGACCGAGAGGTTCTGCCACGCCTGCTTCTCGGGGGGGTACCCGATCCCGGTCCCGACGGAGACGCTGCTCACCAAGAACGTCCTAGAGCAGGCGTGACCCGCACGTACGAGGGGTCCGGCGTCGACCAGGCAGGCGCGGACGCACTGATCCCGTTCTTCGCGAAGCAGGCCGCCCGCACGAAGCGCCTCGAGGTGGTCGGTGACGTCGGCGGGTTCGCGGGCGGGTTCTCGCTCGAGCGCCTCGCCGACCTCGGGTACCGGCGCCCGGCGCTCGTCGTCAGCACGGACGGCGTTGGGACGAAGGTGGAGCCGCTGAGGGCGGCCGGACGGCACTCGACCGCGGGGTGGGACGCGGTCGCGATGAACGTCGACGACGTCGTCTGCGTGGGGGCCGAGCCACTGATGCTCGTCGACTACGTGTCGGTCGAGAGGCTCGACCAGGACGTGGTCCGCGAGATAGTCACCGGCGTGGCGGACGCCTGTGCCACCGCCGGCTGCTCCCTCGTGGGGGGCGAGACGTCGCAGCACCCCGGGCTCCTCCCTCCGGACGGCTACGACGTCGTGGCGACCTGCGTGGGCGTGGTCGACGTGGACCGGGCTTGGGGTCCGGACCGGGTCCAGACGGGGGACGAGATCGTGGGGCTGGCGGCGACGGGTCCGCACGCGAACGGTTTCTCGCTGATCCGGGCGCTCGTGTCCGAAGGCGGGGTGCCCGTCCCCGACGAGCTGCTCGCGCCGACCGGCATCTACTGCCGGGCGCTGCTGTCCGCAGCCGAGGAGGTGCCCGTGCACGCCGCGGCGCACGTGACGGGGGGCGGGATCGCGGGCAACCTCTCGCGGGTGCTGCCCGACGGGGCCGGCGCCTACGTCGACCGGCAGGCCTGGCCGCGTCCGGGTTGGATGGAGCTGCTGCTCGGTTGGGGGGTGGCCGAGACCGAGGCCTACGCGACGTTCAACGGGGGGCTCGGGATGCTAGCCGTCACGCCCGAGGGGGAGGCGCTCGTGCGGGCGCTGGCCGGGCGAGGCGTCGAGGCGTGGGTGGTCGGGGCCTTGGAGGGCCCGGCCGGCGCCCACCTGCGCTAGAGGTAGCGGCGCAGCGGCGACGGGACCACGTCGTCGGGAGCGGCTTCGAGCCCGGCCGGGATCCGCGCGTCGTACGTGAGCACGAAGACGAGGTTGCGTCCACGCCATGCCGGTGACCCGGCCGCGTCGAGGAAGGCCGCGAAGGCCTTCCCCGAGTACGTGGCCTCCAAGGCGATCCCCAGCGCGCGTCCCACCTCCCGGGCCGCGCCGGCCGCCTCGGTAGGCTCGGCGTACCCTGCTCCGAGCTGGTCCCCGACGACCCGCAGCAGCCGCGTATCGGGAGCCGGCATCTCTGCCCCCGCGCTGCGCAGCAGCCGGACGGTGCCTGCGGCCAGCGTCCGTAGCCAGGCTCGGGAGGTGAGCGGGAGGGGGTAGACCCGGACGGCGAAGACGGGGCAGCGGACACCCCCGGCCTGCAGGCCGAGGGCGAGCCCCACACTCGTACCGCCGCTGCCGAACGGGACGAAGACGGCGTCGGGAGCGTCCAGCTCGCCGGCGGCGACCTGCTCGGCCAGCTCCAGCCCGAGATCGACCGCGCCGACCGTCCCGACCGGTTGGGAGCCGCCTGGGACGATGACCGAGGGACGCCGACCCGATACCCGCAGGCGGCCCGCCACGCCGGCCAGGACCACCGGCACGAGCAGGTCCGACGGACAGAACGTCACACCGGCCGCCATGGAGCACATCGCGCGCAGCGTCCGGCGCGATCCGTCGGACACGTGGTGCGGGAAGATCGCCAGATGCGCCTCGAGCCCGGCCTCCGCGGCGTGGTACGCGGTGGCGAGCGCGTGGTTCGACCCGACGCCCCCGCTCGTGACCACGGACCGGCTCCCGCGGGCGATCGCCGCGCCGAGCAGCCACTCCAGCTTGCGGACCTTGTTCCCGCCCATCTCGGCGCCGGACCGGTCCTCGCGCTTCAACCAGGCGCGCGCCGCCGGCCGTCCGAGGACCCCGCTCAGGTCGACCTCCTCCACGGGCGTCGGGACCTGCGCCAGCGGGAGCAGGTCGAGTCCGGGCATCGGTCCGAGGCGCCGACGGATGGCGCGGGCTGGACCGGACGGGCCTGTCTTGGAGTCCACGCGGCCCCTAGACTAAGCGGGACGGCCTCAGCTGCCAGGGTGGCGGGAAGGGAGACGCGTGGGGGACCTCAACCCGGACGGCGTCGCCGGCGGGACGAGCGAGGAGCTGCGTAGGACCGCGCGCATAGCCGGACTGCGCGACTTCGAGAGCCCGACCCTCGAGCAGGTGGAGCGTCGTCGCGTCGAGCTGATCTTCGTGAGCTTCTCCCTCGTCGTGCTGTTCGCGGCCGGTCTCGCGATCCTGACCGCGTTCGTCGAACCCCCGGACACGCTCGGCAACCTCGGGCGCACGGCCGACGCCCTGCGCGTGTTGATCGTGCTCCTCGGCGTCCTGTTCGGCGCCTACGTCTGGGAGAAGGAACGACACCTGCGCCGGCTCTCGCGCATCCTCGTGAACGAGCGGGTGCTGGCCGCCGCCCTGTCCAACCGATTGAAGGAGATCTCGTCGCTGTCGGAGGCCGGCAAGGCCGTCGTGTCGATGCTCGAACTGGAGGACGTCTTGAAGGTGGTCCTCTACGCGGCATCGGATCTGCTGGAGGCGGACGAGGGATCGGTCCAGCTGGTCGAGGGCGACGACCTGGTCGTCGCCGCGGCGGTGGGTCCTACGCAGCGCTTCCTCGGCCAGCGAACGTCGATGATGGAGGGGCTCGCGGGGTACGTGGCCCGCTCGCGGGAGCCGCTCCTGATCGAGGGACGTCCCGACATGAGCGATTTCGGCGTGGTCGTCCATGCGCGTGAGAAGCGCATCGAGTCGGCCATCTCCGTCCCGCTGGAGGCGAAGAGCGAGCTGCTGGGGGTCCTGAACCTCAACGTGACGACCGGTGAGCGCCGCTACAACGAGTACGACCTGCGCGCCCTGCGTCTGTTCGGGGAACACGCGGCGATGGCCATCCGCCACGGCCGGGCCCTCCGACGCGAACGCGAGCTGCGCACCCAGATCCTCGAGCTCGACCGGCTCCGGTCGGAGCTCGTCGGCAGCATGACGCACGACCTGAAGACACCGCTGACGACGATCCTCGGCAACGCGAAGTTGCTGCTGAAGCGGGGGGACGAGCTGGCGGTCGAGCGCCGGGACGAGTCGCTCGAGGCGATCGTGAAGCAGTCGGAGAGGCTCCTGGTGCTGATCGAGAGGCTCCTCGACGCCGCGCGATCGCAGGCGAGGGCGACGCTGGCTCCGACGATGATGGACATCGTCCCCGTCGTCGAGCGGATCGCGGCTGCGTACACGAACGCCCACGGCCTGAGGGTGGTCATCGAGCGCTCATCCGAGACGCTCCCGGTGTTCGCCGACCCGGATGCGGTCGAGCAGGTGCTGGCCAACCTCCTCGAGAACGCCGTGAAACACGCGCCGCAGGGGACGACCGTGTGCGTGCGCATGAGATCCGCGGGAGATACGGTCCAGCTCGTCGTCGCCGACGACGGACCCGGGATCGCCCCCGAGGTGCGCGACCGCCTGTTCGAGCCGTACCGGCAGGGCGAGGGCGGGAGCGGGGGGGTAGGCTTGGGGCTCTTCATCGTTTCGAGCCTCGTCACCGCCATGGGAGGGACGATCGACGTGCGCAGCGACGCGGGTGGGGGCGCCACGTTCACCATCACCCTCCGCGCCGAGGCCGGGGAGCCGGCCGCGCCCGAGGCGAAGTGAGCCGGGGACGGGTCCTGATCGTGGACGACGACCCGCTGCTCCTGCGGGTCCTGCACCTGGCGCTCGAGACGGAGGGGTACGAGGTCCTCCTCGCTTCCGACGGCGACACCGCTCTGAAGCGGATGAGGGAGAGACCCGATGTCGTCCTCCTCGACGTGATGATGCCGCTCCTGGACGGGTGGGGGGTCCTCGAGCGGATGCGGGGCATGGAGCAGCGTCCCAGGATGGTCGCGCTGACCGGGAAGGTCGGCCGCCGCGACGAGATCCGCGCCTGGCAGCTGGGCGTCGATGAGTACGTGATCAAGCCCTTCGACACCGAGAAGCTGCTCGGGCTGATCCGGGACCTGGTCGAGCGGACGCCCGACGAGCAGGCGAAGCGGCGGGACGAAGCGCTGCGCGCGCTCGGCGTCCCGGCCGATCAGGAGCTCTGAAGGGTCCGGCCCCGGGGGCCCAGCACCCTCGCGTCCCCGTTGCGCTGGGTCACCCCGGTCGCGTCCAGATGCTCGAGGAGCGGGACCGCGTACTTCCGGGTGGTCCCGACCGCGTCCCGGACCTGTGAGACGGTGGCCGGGCCCCCTACTGCGATCAACGCGACGACCTTCTTCTCTATCTCGGACATGACGTCGGCCGCGTAGACGATGCCGGGCGTCACCTCCACGATCTCACCGGCCCGCGCCATCGCCCTCAGCAGCTCCCTCGGCGCTTCCACCTCCGGCGGAGAGACGCCCCCCGCGCGCAGCTGGGCCAGCACCCGGTCCGCCTCGGCCCGGTCCGCCGGGTCGAGGCCGGTGCTGTGGCCCGGGAGCCTGACGTGCACGCCCTCCACCTCGAGCTCACCCGCCGAGCTCCAGAGTTCGAGGAAGGCTGCGAGCGGCTTGGCGTCCAGATCGAGCGCGCGGCGCAGCGCCTCGCGCGCGATACCCGGCTCGAGCCTGTGGGCCTCGTGGTGGGCGGCCACGGTCTGCTTGGCGCGGGTCAGGAGCGTCTCGGCCCGACTCCGATCGACGACGTAACCCGGGAGCCGGACGACCTGTCCGGCCGCGGCTGCGCGCTCGAGCGCGCGTTGGAGGCGGTCGTCCCCGGCTCCCGAGAGCCACCGGAGGTCCTCGACCGTCACGATGCCGCGCTCCGCTGCGATCCGCGCGACCAGGTCGTCGCGCACCTCGGCCTCGCGCGCGTTCAGTCGGTCGATCACGTCGCGGTCGCCGCGCCGCAGCCGTCCAGGGGCGTGGTCGAGGACGACCCCGCCCGCGACGGTCTGCCACCGTCCCACGTCGCGGACGACGAACCGGTCCATCGGCTCGACGGGAACGGGGCGCATCGTGAACACCTGGACGAGGAGCGACGCGCCCGGTCCCAGCCCGCCCTCGCCTTCGGGCAGCTCCTCTAGGAACCTGACCCGGCACGGGAGCTCGGCCGACCCGACGTACAGCTCGTACGCGCCCTTCTCGGTGAGCGCGTGGCCGCGATCGCGCGAGGTCCGCAGGCGGGCCGCGAAGTTGTCCGTCTGCTTCCACGTGCCGGGGGGCACCAGTGCGTCCCCGCGCATCACCCGCTGCTTCTCCACGCCCACGAGGTTCACCGCCACCCGGGAGCCGGGGACGGCCGTATCCACCGGGTGCCGGTGCGTCTGCAGGGCGCGGATCCTCGCTCGGTGGCCAGCGGGGAGTATCTCCACCTCGTCGCCAACGGACATCGTCCCGCCGGTGAGGGTGCCGGTGACCACCGTCCCCGAGCCGGTGATGGTGAAGGACCGGTCCACGAAGAGCCGAGGGCGGCCACGGTCGGCCGTCTCCTCCACGCCTGAGAGCAGATCGTCGAGCGCCGCCGAGAGCGCGTCGATGCCTTCCCCCGTGCTCGAGGACACGGAGATCGCGGGGGCTCCCTCGAGCGACGTTCCGGCCAGCCGCTCCGTCACCTCGGTCCGGACCTGCTGGAGGCGCTCGGTGTCGACCAGGTCGCTCTTGGTCAGCACGACGATGGCGCTCGACACCTGCAGGAAGTCGAGGATCTGGAGGTGCTCGGCGCTCTGAGGCATCCAGCCCTCGTCCGCCGCGACGACGAAGAGGGCGGCGTCGACGCCACCGACGCCCGCGAGCATGTTCTTGATGAACCTCTCGTGGCCCGGGACGTCGACGAGCCCGATCTCGCGACCGGAAGGGAGCGTGGCCCAGGCGAACCCGAGGTCGATGGTCAGGCCCCGCCGCTTCTCCTCCTCGAACCGGTCGGGGTCCATGCCCGTGAGCGCCTTCACGAGGGTGGACTTGCCGTGGTCGACGTGTCCCGCCGTTCCTATGACGTGCATGGCCTCCAGGGGTCCGGACGTGAGCGCGCCCCCGAAACGATACCCACGTAGACTGGAGGACCGCCCCATCCGACCGAGGAGCTCCCCTGTGCAACCGATCACCCGACGCGGTTTCTTCGGACTGGCGGCTGGGGCCGCCGCGTTCGCCGCCTGTTCACGCTCCGGACCCGGAGCCACCCCCACGGCGACCCCCCTCAACCACTCGTTGGTGCTTGCGACGGTCGAGATCGCGGTGGGCGACGAACGTGTCGCGTTCGCCGTCTTCGACGGACAGCGACCGATCGTCCCCGGTGACGTCCGATTCATGCTGACCCCCCCGGCGGGGGAGCCCGTCGAGGTGGAGCCGAGACGCGTCGAGATCGAGAGGGGACTGGGAGGTGAGGAGGCCGGCGGTGACTCCTACGAGCTCTTGGTGGTCAACAACGAGTTCCAGACGCCCGGCCACTGGTTCGCTGAAGCCCGCTTCCAGCATGGAGGCCGGGAGCGGACGGTGAGCTCGGTGCTGGAGGTGAAGGGGGACAGCACGACGCCGAGGGTCGGGGAGCCCGCGCTGCGTACGGAGTCGCCGACGACGTCCGACCCCCGCGGCGTGGACCCGATCTGCACGAGGAAGCCGGTCTGCTCGATGCACGACATGACGATCGCCCAGGCGGTGGGTTCCGGGAAGCCGTCGGTCCTGGCGTTCGCCACCCCGAGGTTCTGCGCCTCGCAGACCTGCGGTCCGGCCGTCGACATCATCGAGTCGGGCAAGCAGCTGGTGGGTGACGCGGCCTCGTTCGTCCATATCGAGATCTACCCGAGCCTAGACATCCAGCCGGGCCGGAGCCCGACGACGGAGGCCGTCCGCGAGTGGGGGCTCCCCGGCGAGCCCTGGGTCGTCTTCGTGGACGCGCAGGGGGTCGTCCGGGCCCGGTGGTCCGGTGCGGTCGGCGAGGACGAGTTCCACGACGGCGTGCAGGCCCTGGTGGCCGGCACCCTCTAGGTCCGCCGCAGCGCTGCGATCACGAGCTCGTCGAGCTCGGCAGGGACCGTGCGCAGGTCCAGGACGAGCCTCCCGCCTTCGACGCGTCCGATGACCGGGGGATCGGCGGCGCGCAGCGCGGCGGCCAGGCCGGACGCGCTCAGTCGGGGGTGACGCAGCCGGATCACCGGCGTGGCCACCGTCTCCCCGGGCAGGGAGCCACCTCCCACCGCGGACGCCCCGTCGGCGATCTCACCCTCGAGCCCGTGCTCCTCGGCGGACCTCAGCACCACGACGCTGCGGTCGCGCAGCGTCCCGGGATCGGCCTGGATCATCCTCCACACCGGGAGGTCGCCCGTCCGTCCCCCCAGGTGCAGATCCACGGTCCGCGCCAGCGCGGCGATAGTCATCCTGTCCGGACGCAGCGCGCGCATCAGCGGGTGCTTCTTCAGCCGGTCGACCAGGGCCCGCCGCCCGCAGACGACGCCCGACTGCGGGCCGCCCAGGAGTTTGTCCCCCGAGAAGCAGACGAGGTCGACACCCGCCGTGACCGCGTCGCGCACGAGCGGCTCCTCTCCCAGGGCCTCCGATACCAGCCCGGACCCGGCGTCGAGAACGAGCGGGACGCGTCTGGACCGGGCGAGCGCGACGAGATCGCCCAGCGGCGGGCTCGCCGTGAACCCGACCACCCGGTAGTTGGAGGGGTGCACCCTCAGGACGAACGCCGTCTGCTCCCCGATCGCCCGCTCGTAGTCTCGGAGATGGGTCCGGTTCGTCGTGCCGACCTCCCGCAGGGTGGCGCCGGCGTCGACGACCACATCGGGGATCCTGAACCCTCCTCCGATCTCGATGAGCTCGCCACGGGAGATGACGACCTCCCGGCCCTGAGCCAGCGCTCTGCACACGAGCAGGACGGCGGCCGCGTTGTTGTTGACGACCAGGGCCGACTCGGCTCCCGTGAGGGCGCGCAGCGAAGGCTCGAGGCTCGAGTGACGGTCGCCGCGACGTCCGGATCTCAGGTCGAGCTCGAGGTTGGAGTAGCCCCTCGCCACCTCGACGACCGCGTCCACCGCCTCGGGGGCGAGGGGAGCCCGTCCGAGGTTGGTGTGCAGTATCACGCCCGTGGCGTTCACGACCTCGCGCAGCGGCGCGAGGCGCAGCCCGGCGACCGCGTCCCGGACCTCGGCGACGATCTCTTCGCGTGTCGGCGCTTCACCCGTCCGGCGCGCGCGCCGCCGGACCGACGCGAGCACCTCGCGGACGGCCTCCACCACCACCTGACGCGGGAGGCCGTCCATCTCGCCGACCGCGTCCCGGACGAGCTGTTCGACCTGCGGGATGGTCCGACGGGGGTCTGCGGTCACGGCCTCATCATCCCTCGAGCCAGTGCTGGTACAGCCGCGCGTACAGCCCGCCCTTCGCGATCAGCTCGTCGTGGGAGCCGAACTCGGCGACGCGACCCCCCTCGATGACCGCGATCCGATGGGCCCGGGCGGCCGTGGAGAGACGGTGGGCGATGACCACCGTCGTACGCCCCGCCGCGGCCACGCGCAACGCCCCCTCCACCTGCGCCTCCGTCTGCGCGTCGAGGGCCGAGGTGGCCTCGTCGAGGACCAGGACCCGCGGGTCGGCGAGCAGTGCGCGGGCGATCGCGACGAGCTGCTTCTCTCCGCCGGACAGCCCGGCTCCCCGCTCGCGCACGTGGGTGTCGTAACCGTCCGGGAGGTGAGCGATCACCTGGTCGATCCCGAGCATCCGGCAGACGGATTCCACCTCGTGGTCGCTCGCGTCCGGGCGCGCGAACCGGACGTTGTCGCGGATCGTGCCGGTGAACAGGAAACCCTCCTGAGGGACGAAAGCGGACGCGGCTCGCAGCTCCGCGAGCGGCACCTCACGGAGGTCGCGCCCGTCCAACGTCACCCGTCCGGACGTCGGGTCGTAGAAGCGTAGGAGGAGCTTGGCGACGGTCGACTTACCGGCTCCCGTGGGTCCGGTCAGCGCGATCGTCTGCCCCGGGGCGACGGGCAGGTCGACCTCCCGGAGCGCGGGGTGGTCGGTGGGGGCGTAGCGGAAGGTGACGTCCTCGAGCGCCATCTCACCCTCGAGGTCCCCGGCGGCCGCGGCCGTCCCGTCGTCGCGTATCGCGGGCTCCGTCTCCAGCAGACCGGCCAGCTTGGCCAGCGCGGCCAGCGCGGACTGGAACTGGTCGTAGAGCTGGGACAGCACCTGGATCGGTTCGAGCGTGGAGGAGAGGTAGAGCACGAACGCGGCGAAGACCCCCACGCCGAGGTCCCCGCGCAGGGTCCGCCAACCGCCGTACCCGAAGACGACGACCTGTCCCGCGAGCGAGATGACCTCCATGAGCGGGAAGAAACGGGAGCCGAGCCGGAAGGACTCGACGTTGGCGTCCACCCACTCCTCGTTGACCTCGCGGAACCTGGCCCGGTTATGCCCCTCGCGCCGGAATGCCTGCACGACATGGACCCCACGCACCGTCTCCTGCATGTAGGACAGCACCGCGGCGATGCGCTCCCGGACGGCCGTGTACGCGCGCTCGGACCGGACCCGGAACGCGATCGCCGCGGCCGTGGTCAGCGGCACGACGATGGCGAGGCTGGCTGCGGCCAGGCGGAGGTCCAGGCTGAACAGGACCGCGATGGAGCCGAACAGGTACACCGCGTTGCTCGCGAACTGGACGAACGACTCGGTCACGAGCAGCTCGAGTGTCTCGACGTCGGAGGTGAGCCGGGAGACGAGCCGGCCGGCCTTCTCGCGCTCGAAGAACCCCATGTCGAGCGAGGTGAGGTGCTCGAACACCGCGACGCGTAGCTGCTGCAGGGCGAGCTCCCCCACGCGGCCGGCGACCATCACCGAGATCCGCAGGCTCGCCCAGGAGACCGTCGCGCTCGCCAGCATCCCGAGCGTGGCCACGTTCAACGCCCTCAGGTCGCGCCCCCCGATCCCGGCGTCGATCGCGTGGCTCAGGAGGTACGGGACGAGGAGCGCCGACCCCTGGGAGACGATGAGCAGGACCGCCGCGCCGAACATCCGCCACGCGTACGGTCGCAGGTACGGCCAGACGACCCGCAGCTCGCGGCGGCCGAAGTGGGGCTGAGGCTCATCCGGCAGCGGGAGGTCGGCCGAGCGTCTCATGTCGCCGCCTGCTCGTCGCGGAGCGCGTCCACCGATATGGCGGACACGAGCGCCTCCCGGTACGCCGGCACCCGAGCCCAGAGCTCCTCGTGCGTCGCCGTCGCCACGATGCGTCCGTCCTCCATGTAGGCCACGCGGTCGGCGAGCGCGGCGGTCGAGGCGCGCCGCGCCACGATGAGGGTGGTCCGTCCGACCATGGCCTCACGGAGGCCGCGGCGTATCGCGGCCTCCACCCGCGCGTCCACGGCCGAGGTGGCGTCGTCGAGGATGAGCACGGGCGGGTCCATGAGGACGGCGCGCGCGATGGCGATGCGTTGACGCTGACCGCCCGAGAGCGTGTAGCCGTGCTCGCCGACGATGGTGTCGTAGCCCGCCGGGAGGTCCACGATGAAGTCGTGCGCCTGCGCGACCACGGCCGCCCGGACGATGTCCTCCGAAGGGGCATCGGGACGCCCGAACGCGATGTTCGCCCGGATGGTGTCCGAGAACAGGAAGGTGTCCTCGAACACCATCCCGATGCTCGCGCGCAGGGACTGCAAGCTCACCTCGGCGATATCGGTGCCGTCTACGAGCACGCGTCCGGACTGCGGTTCGATGAAGCGCGGCAGCAGGCGCATCAGGGTCGATTTGCCGCACCCCGTCTGGCCGACCAGTGCGAGCGACGTCTTCGCGGGGACCTCGAGGTCCACCGCGGTGAGGGTGGGTCCGCCTCCGGGGTAGGCGAAGCTGACCCCCTCGTACACGATCTCGGCCGGTCCCTTCGTGAGCGGCCGCGCTCCCGTGCGGTCGCCCACGCCGGGCGGGGTGTCCAGGACCTCGAAGACGCGCCGGGACGCGGTGGCCGCCCGCTGCGCGGATGCGACGATCCACCCCACGGCGCGCAGCGGCCAGGCGAGCATCGTGAGGTACGCCGTGAACGCGACGATCGTCCCGATCGTGGTGTCCCCCGCGATCGCCCTCCGTCCGCCGACGTAGAGCCCGGCTACCATCCCCAGGCGCGGTAGCAGCTCGAACAGCGGGCCGATGAAGGCGCGGAGGCGGATCTGCTCCATGGACCGTGCGAAGATCCCCTCTGCCTCGCGCTCGAGCTTGGCCACCTGATGGGCTTCGCGCCCGAAGGCCTTCACGACGCGTATCCCGGTCACCGTCTCCTCCACCACCGAGGCGAGGTCCGCGAGCTTCTGCTGCAGGCCGTAGACGACCGGATCGAACCGACGCGAGAAGCGGTAGGTGGCTACGGCCATGAACGGGAGCACGGCCATCGAGAGCAGGGCCAGCGGCCAGTCGAGGTAGATCATGATCGCGACGATCACGAAGAACTGGAGGATGAGTCCGACGGCCAGCGGGACGAACATCCCGAAGTTGCGGATGGCCTGCAGGTCGCTCGACGCCCTGGACATCACCTGGCCGGTGGACACCCGCTCGTGATAGCCGATGTCCAGCGCCTGCACGTGCTCGTAGAGCGCGTCGCGCAGGTCCCCCTCGACGAGGATGGAGACCTCCCCCGCGAGCTGGCGGCGGAACCCATGGAGCACCGCACGGATCAGCCCGACGACCACGACGGCGCCGATCAGCTGTGCCAGGAGTCGGCCGTCGCCGCGCACGATGGCCCGGTCGATGATGGCTCGCGTGAGCAGCGGCATGGCCGTCCCGAGCGCGATCCCGGCGACAGCGGCGAGGGTGCCCCCGTACAGCTTCCGCCGGTGAGGTCGCGAGGCCTTGAACAGGCGACGCAGGGTGGGTCCCATCGGTCGACCAGCCTACCCCCGGACGGACGTGGCATAGACTTGCTGGACCGGAGGTGGCCGTGGCGGCCGCCTACACCCTGTGTCGAGGACAGAGGCCAGACCAGAGAGGTGCTCGCGCGCGTGCGAACGAGAGACGCGACCCGGCAGATCGCACTGCCCGGCGTTCGGATCACCGGGGCGCCAGTGGTGGTCGAGGTCTGACGATGCGACGAGCCGCGGTGGTCCTCACCCTGCTCGCGCTCGCGGTCCTGTCGATGCCGACGGCGATCGGGCAGTCAGCGCTCGGCGGGGAGGCGGGGCCTCAGCAGGACACGACCCCGGCTCCCACCGCGATCATCCCC